>JACKOW010000011.1 GCA_024234055.1 Rhodanobacteraceae bacterium | reverse complement strand
TCCACGCCCACGCCCGACACTCGCTGCGGCGCTGATTTCAGACAGCGCTGCACCCAGCCCTTGGGCTTTGCAGTGGCATCGGCGCGGCAGAGAAAGCAATCGCCTGATGCTCCCTTAGCGCCTGACCGCTGCACCGACCACCCAGGGGATGCGAGCGCTGACTCGGGGCCAGCATCAACCTGAATCGCAGAACTGGGCCGGCGTGGGAAGAGGTCCGGGGAAGAAAATGACGCCCACAAAAAAGCCCAAGCGATCAACTGCTTGGGCTTTGCTTTTGGCGGAGAGACAGGGATTCGAACCCTGGATGGGTGTTTTGCACCCATACTCCCTTAGCAGGGGAGCCCCTTCGGCCTCTCGGGCATCTCTCCGTGATCGTCAGGAATCAGCTTCTGTTGAGGGGAAATCGCCCTCGGTGCCGTCTTCCTTGCGAATTCTTTGATAAATCTCTTCGCGATGTACCGCGACATCCTTGGGTGCATTGATACCGATACGCACCTGATTGCCTTTAACACCAAGCACCGTCACCGACACCTGATCACCGATCATCAGGGCTTCGCCGACGCGACGCGTCAAGATCAGCATCCATTCCTCCTGCCGCCACCCCGGAGACTACCCGGGATATCGTGAGTGCGAAACTGCGCACCCGTAACTGTCCCTGTCACAACGCGCGTGACCATTCCTGTCTGCGCGAAACGCGAATGGTAGCGTAGTCGGGTGACCAAGAGCAATGCCGTTGGTGATCCGAGTGGGCGGCGGAACACGCAGGGCGCGAGCGGTTGCAGGTCCGCATTGGTCTGGACAACTGGAATCGCCGCTCACTCCGGTCCGGCCTCCGGACTCATTCGCCGGCTCTTCGTAGCCCGAAGTGCGCGCAGCGCTCTCCGGGCGGTTACGCCAAAAAGCCCCGCTGAGCCGCTTCGCGGCACAACGGGCTACGCGCAAGAGCTGGGCTCACTGCCCGCGTGCCATGTCTGGCCGACACGGCTGGCCTGAGCGGCCAGATTACAACTTGCTGCCGACAAACGCCGGCAGCGCCTTGAGTGCGGCTTGTAGTTCCGGGACGTCATTGCAGCCGCCCTGGGCCATGTCGGGGCGACCGCCGCCCTTGCCGCCGGCCTGAGAGGCCACGTGCGCCAGCACTTCGCCGGCCTTGACGCGACCGAGCGCGCTGCCGCTGACGCCGGCAATGAGCGTGGCCTTGCCGTCCTGGGCCGAGGCCAGCACGACGACGGCGTCACAGAGCAACTGCTTGAGCTTGTCGAGCATCTCGCGCAGCACCTTGGCATCAATGCCTTCCAGGCGCGCCGCCAGCACCCGGATATCGCCCACGGCCACGGCGCCGGACACCATGTCATCCACGGAGGCACTGGCGGCCTTGGACTTCATTGCCGCCAGTTCGCGCTCGTCACGCTTGATGCGCTCCAGCAGGGCTTGAACCTTGGCGATGACCTGATCGCCACCACCGAGCATGCCGGCCAACTCGCGCAGGCGCTGCTCCTGTTCCTGCACCCAGGCCACGGCGACGGCGCCGGTGATGGCCTCGATGCGGCGCACACCGGAGGAAATGCCGGTTTCGCTCAAGATCTTGAACAAACCGATGTCACCCGCGCGCGAGACATGCGTACCACCGCAGAGCTCGGTGGAGAAATCGCCCATCTTCAGCACACGCACGTGATCGCCGTACTTCTCGCCAAAAAGCGCCATGGCGCCGAAATCGAGCGCCTCCTGCATGCCCATGTGATGGACTTCGGCCTGCGCATTGGCGCGGATCTGCTCATTGACCCGGTTCTCGATACGCTGCAGTTGTTCCGGCGTGATCGGCTGGAAGTGGGAGAAATCGAAGCGCAGGCGATCGGGCGCCACCAGACTGCCCTTCTGCTGCACGTGATCGCCCAATTCCTCGCGCAATGCGGCGTGCAGCAGATGCGTGGCCGAATGGTTGAGAACGATGGCGCTGCGGCGTTCGTGATCGATCCGGGCGCTGACGCTGTCGCCGACGCGGAGCACGCCGGCGTCGAGCTGACCCAGATGACCATGGAAAACGGCCGCCAGCTTGATGGTGTCGACCACGGCAAAGTTGCCATTTTCGGCACGGAGTTGGCCTTGATCGCCCTGTTGACCACCGCTCTCGGCATAGAAGGGCGTGCGATCGAGAATGATCAGGGCCCGGTCGCCGCCGACGATCTGCTCGCGTACCTGACCATCGACCAGAATGCGCAGGACCTTGGCCTGCTCGATGGCCTCGTCGTGATAGCCGCAGAATTCGGTGGCCGGCAAACCAGCCACATGTTCGGCCGTGACCTGCACGCCGCCACCGAACTGGCTGGCACTGCGGGCGCGATCGCGCTGGGCAGTCATGGACTGCTCGAAGCCATCCATGTCCACCGACATGCCGCGCTCGCGCGCCACGTCGGCGGTCAGATCGACCGGGAAGCCGTAGGTGTCATAGAGCCGGAAGGCGTCGGCACCGGGGATCTGGCCTGCATTCCTGGCCGCGATCTGCTCGAACACCTTCATGCCGCTGTCGAGGGTCTCGGCAAAGCGCTCTTCTTCGGCGGCCAGTACCTGATCGACCAGCCTGGCTTTGTTGGCCAATTCCGGATAGGCCTGCCCCATCTGCGTCACCAGTGGTGCCACCATGTGATGGAAGAAGGCCTTGCGCACACCGAGTTTCCAGCCATGGCGCAGCGCCCGGCGGATGATCCGGCGCAGCACATAGCCGCGACCTTCATTGCCGGGAAGCACGCCATCGACGATCAGGAAGGCGCAGGCTCGGATGTGATCGGCGATGACCCGCAGCGAGGCATTGGTCAAATCATCGGTATCAGTCAACCGGGCCGCCTGCGCAATCAGCGCCTGGAACAGATCGATCTCGTAATTGGAATGCACGTGCTGCAGCACCGCCGCCAATCGCTCCAGGCCCATGCCGGTATCGACACAGGGACTGGGCAGGGGCGCCATGCGGTATTCGGTGAGCGTGTACCTGAGCGCACCATCGGCGCTGCGACTGGCCACCGGCGGCTGCACCACCTTGCCGTCGGCCAGCGCCTGCGCATAGGCTGCGCGCGCGGCATCGCTGCTGGCGTACTCGGTACTGCCGCTGACCGAGCGGTCGTACTGCATGAACACCAGGTTCCAGATTTCGATGTAGCGGTCGCCATCCTCGTCGGGCGATCCCGGAGGACCGCCAGCGATTTCCGGCCCATGGTCGTAGAAAATCTCCGAGCAGGGGCCGCAGGGGCCGGTGTCGGCCATCTGCCAGAAGTTGTCGGAGGCAAAGGGCGCACCCTTGTTGTCGCCGATGCGGACAATGCGTTCGGCCGGCACGCCGATCTCCCGGTTCCAGAGATCAAAGGCTTCGTCGTCGGTGGCATAGACCGTCACCCAGAGCTTGTCGGCGGGCAGGCCGTAGACACCGGTCAGCAGTTCCCAGGCGTAATGAATGGCATCGCGCTTGAAATAATCGCCGAAGCTGAAGTTGCCGAGCATTTCAAAGAAGGTGTGATGGCGCGCGGTGTAACCGACGGCGTCCAGATCGTTGTGCTTTCCACCCGCACGCACGCAGCGTTGCGAGGATGCGGCGCGGGTGTAGTCGCGCTTCTCGGCGCCAAGAAAGGTGTCCTTGAACTGGACCATGCCCGAGTTGGTGAACAGCAGGGTTCCGTCACCGCCTGGCACCAGCGAACTCGATGGCACATGCCTATGCCCCTTGCCGACGAAGTAGTCGATGAAGGCCTGACGAATCTGGTTGGTGGTTTGCATCGGATCGGACCCTGAGTTTGAGCGCACGCAGCTAACCCCGGAATCTAACCTGTCCGGGGTCGAGACTGCACTCTTGAACGCATGGGGATTGGACGGTCGCGCCGCCAGGGCGCTCCTACGAGTGGCCATGGGCGTTGGTAGGAGCGACCTCGTGTCGCGACTGTCACGCCATGTGCCTTCGCAAAGACCGGAACCTGCGCTGGGCTGTAGGCAAGAGCGGGACGCGAAGGACGCGAAGGAAAAGCAGAAAGAACGCGTAGAAGAGCGAAGCCAATCCAGAATCAGCTTCTCTCTGCGTACTCTGCGGCCCTTGGCGTTCTCCGCGTTGAAGATTCTCGCCATCGGCAGCCGGCAAAGATTATCGACCCAGGACGGTGACGGTCGCGCCGCAAGGGCGCTCCTACTGGGAACCGCACACGGGTAGGAGCGACCTTGTGTCGCGACCGCCGTGTCGCGTGCCGTCGCGAAGACCGGGATTTGCGGGGTGCCGGACTCAGAAGCTGAACGCGGAGAACCCAGAGAAGAGCAAGAACCATCCTGGATCAGATTCTCTCTGCGTCCTCCGCGGCCCACTGCGTTCTCCGCGTTGGAGATTCTGGCCGCCAAATCTCGTTGCCGTTCAATAATGCCGCGGCTAGATGAACTGCGGTCGCGCCGCGAGGGCGCTCCTACCCGGAGCTGTCGACTGCCGGCAAGGCCTTGCGGATGGTTGGGGTGTCGTAGCCCCTGGATTGCAGAAAGCGGGCGCGTCGCGCCCATTCCTGGTAGTCGACCGGTGCGTCGGTGCCGAACTTGCGTTCAGCCACATCACGGGCCTGCTCTATCCAGTTGATGGCCTCGTCGTCATCGCCGGTCATGCTTGAATCGGCGGGCAATCCGGCCTGCTGCAGGGATTGACGGATGCGCGCCGGACCGTGGCCCCGACGCAACCCGCTGACGATGCGCGCGCGTGCCGCGCGCTCGTCGCTGAGCAATCCGGCCTCAAGCATCGCATCCAGCGCTTGATGGATTTCATCGGCCGGGTAGTCACGCTGACCCAGCTTCTGTTCCAGTTCCATGCGCGAATGTTCGCGCATGGCCAGCAAGGCCACCGCCGCAGCATAGGCGCTGCGACGTGGCTTCCCGCTGGTCGGCTCAGCCTTCATCCGCGGCAACCGCCACGGCTGGTGCGCCGATGTCCAGCAGCTTCTCGCGGATGCGGGTCTCGATTTCCTGGGCCATCTCCGGATGCTGCTTCATGTACAGGCGCACATTGTCCTTGCCCTGTCCGATGCGCTCACCGTTGTAGCTGTACCAGGCGCCGGATTTCTCGACGATGTTCTGGGCCACGCCCATCTCGATGATCTCGCCTTCGCGCGAGATGCCCTCGCCGTAGAGAATCTCGAACTCGGCCTGGCGGAACGGCGGCGCCATCTTGTTCTTGACCACCTTGACGCGGGTTTCCGACCCGATCACCTCGTCGCCGCGCTTGACCGAGCCGGTACGGCGGATATCCAGGCGCACCGAGGCATAGAACTTCAGCGCGTTGCCGCCGGTGGTGGTTTCCGGGCTGCCGAACATCACGCCGATCTTCATGCGGATCTGGTTGATGAAGATCACCAGACAGTTCGACCGCTTGATGTTGCCGGTGAGCTTGCGCAGGGCTTGGCTCATCAGTCGCGCCTGCAGGCCGACATGGGAGTCGCCCATCTCGCCTTCGATTTCCGCCTTGGGCACCAGAGCGGCAACCGAATCGACCACGACCACATCAATGGCGTTCGAGCGCACCAGCATGTCGGTGATTTCCAGGGCCTGCTCGCCGGTATCAGGCTGCGACACCAGCAAATCATCGACATTGACGCCCAGTTTCTCGGCATAGGTGGGATCGAGTGCATGTTCAGCATCGACAAAGGCCGCGGTGCCACCGGCGCGCTGGGCGGCTGCCACCACCTGCAGGGTCAGGGTGGTCTTGCCGGAGGATTCCGGCCCATAGATTTCCACCACACGACCACGCGGCAGACCGCCAATGCCGAGCGCCACATCCAGCCCCAGGGAGCCGGTCGAGATCGCCTCGACGGCATCGGAGGTGCGATCACCCATGCGCATCACGGTGCCTTTGCCGAACTGTTTCTCGATCTGCGAAAGTGCAGCCGATAGCGCACGGCGCTTGTTGTCGTCCATGTTGATGTCCTCGAAAGCGAAAGGTATGGGCCGGCTTTATGGGGCCGCCGCGTCTCAGCGATTGAGATTCGGCACCGGATGAATCAATGATGCCATAGCGGCCGCATCGGCTCTGTCAGAATGCTTCGCTGGGTGTTGTCAGAATTTTCTGTAATCCTGCCAGCGCGACGGCCACTGTCTGCCGCCGAACCGCGTCGCGATCGCCTTGCAGGTGAACCACTTGCGTGATCGGCGGGTGATGTCCCCTGCCCCAGGCCAGCCAAACCGTGCCCACCGGCTTGCCCGGCGTACCGCCACTGGGACCGGCAATACCGGTGATGGCCACGGCGACGTTGGCGCGACTGCGCGAGAGCGCACCGCGGACCATCTCGACCACCACTTCCTGGCTGACGGCGCCGTGCATTTCCAGGGTCACCCGGGAGACACCGAGCATCGACTCCTTGGCCTCGTAGCTGTAGGCCACGAAACTGCAATCGAACCAGTCCGAGCACCCGGCGACTTCGGTCACCACCTTGGACAGCCAGCCGCCAGTGCAGGACTCTGCCGCTGCCAGTTTCATCCGGCGGGCCAGCAACAAGCGTCCGATTTCGGCGCCGGCCTCGTGCAGGGCTTGTTCTTCGGAAGCGGGCGAAGGCACGGTGTCTGGCGTCCTGAACGTGAGCAAGGCTGCAAAGATACCTTGGGATGAGGTTTCGGGTGCGGGATTGCGCCTCAAAGCTCACGCATTACCACCACCCATGGCTCCTAGCCCGCATTTCTCGCACCTGCGCGAGCAGATGCCCCCAATCTTCTAGTGATAAAAGGGTATTCCGAGGCACGCACCAGTCACAGAGTGTTTGGCTGCATCTGCCCGCTTTGCGGCCCTCGCTGGATCTTTGCGACTATCGCTGCGTTGCTCCTCCTCGCAATGGAATCACCATTCCTCGTCGTCGCGCCTTGCGCTAGTCGCAAAGCCCTGCGCGATCTTCCGCAACAGGTGCGAGAAATGCGGGCTAGACCAGAACTTGTCGGGTACTCGCCAGAAAAGCGTGGATTTCCTGCTCGGTGCGGGTGTCGATCATGTAGACAGGGCGCTTGCCGTTGGGACAGGGCAAGCGGGGTGTGGTGCCGAACAAGCGGCAGATCAAGGGCCGCTCGGCATAGACCTCGCAGCCACGCGCGCCCAGATGCGGGCAACTGAGCTCGGCGAGGGCCCGGTCGTGCTCGGCCTCGGTCTTGGCCGGCAGGCGCGCCATTTCTTCCGAGGACGCCGTCACCGGGCCGCAACAGTCATGGCAACCGACGACACAACTGAAGGTCGGAATCCGCGCTCTCAGTGCATTGATCTTGCGATCGTTGGGGGTCAATGCCGGACTCCTCAGGTTTGCAGTGCTTGAGTGTAGCGCAGCGCCGCGCACCGGCAGCGGCAGCGAGGCTGCCGAGGGCATGTCTGGCCAAAATCGAGGCGCGAGGCAGTGGCGCAACCAAGGAAAAAGGCGGCCAATGGCCGCCTTTTCCAGTTCATCTCAGACTTGTTCGGTGGAATTCCGGCTGGCGCCGGAGTTCCACCCTACCTCAGGCTCAGCTGTTACGGCGGACCGCGACGAAGCCGAGCAGACCCAGCATCAGGCCGAGCAGGATCAGGCCGTACTGGTTCACGGTCGGGATTTCCTCGATCGGGAAACCGACCTGCACGCTGACATTGCCCACATTGTTGGCGGTCACCGGATCGGAGGTATCCGACACCGTGCTGGCGTTCACCGCCGTGGCGCCCTGGTTGTTGCTGAAGGCCACCACGCTCAAGGTGCGCGAGGCATTCACCGCCGTGGCGCCGGCCCAGGTGCAGGTGACCACGCCACTGTTACCCACCTGCGGTGTGGTGCAAGTGGCGCCGGTGGCCGTGTGCGCGGTGTAGCGGAAGTCCGGCGTCAGGGTCATCGTGATTGACAGATTCTGCGCATCCGACGGACCCTGGTTCAGGCTGACCGCCGTGAAGGTCACCGGCTCATTGGTCAGCACCGCCAGCGAGGAGGCGCTCAGCGTCAGCTGCAGATTGGCGTCGGCCGCGACCAGCGTGGTCGCCGTGGCGCTGTTGTTGGCGCCATTCGGATCGGTCGAAGCCGAACCCACGGTGGCCGTCGCGCTGATGCTGCTGCCATCCGGTGCCGAAGCCGACACCGCGACCGTGATGGTGGCCGTTTGCGAAGTCGTTGGCGCGAAGCTGGTCGGGAAGGTGCAGACAATCGGCGCACCCGAGCAGGTACCGCCGCCGGTGGTCGAGCCCGACACGAGGGTCGTATTGGCCGGTACCGGCATTGTGACCGTCACACCAGTTGCATCGGACGGGCCGGCATTGGTCACGGTTGCGGTGTAGACCAGATTGGTGCCAGCAGTCACCGGATCGGGGGCGTCGGTCAGGGTGATCGAGAGATCGGCCGAAGCGTTCACCGTCGTGGTCGCCGTGGAGTTGTCGTTGCCGGAAACCGGATCGGTGGTGCCGGATGCCGCCGTGGCGGTCGCCGAAAGCACGCCGGTGGTTGCCGGTGCTACGGTCGCGACGATGGTGGCGTTGACCACACCGGTCGGCACGGTGGCACCCGCCCAGGTGCAAACCACGGGTGTCGTAGTGTTGCAAGTACCACCCGCACTGGGGGTCGCCGACCCGAAGCTGGTGCCCGCCGGCAGCGGCAGCGTGATGCTGACATTCTGCGCGTCGGAGGGACCGCCGTTGGTCACCGTCGCCACATAGGTCAGATTGGTGCCGGCAACCACCGGATCGGGCGTATCGGTCAGCGTGATCGACAGATCGGCATTGGTGATCACGGCGGTGGTCACACTGGCATTGTTGTTGGCCGGAACTGGATCGGTACCGAGCGAAGCGGTGCTGGCATTCAGCGTCAGCGAGGCACCGTTGGCCGTGGATGCTGGGACACCGACAACGACCGAGACACTGCGAGCCGCAGCGCTGGCGGTGTTGCCGGCCCAGGTGCAGGTCAAGGTGCCATTGGCGCCAACAGCCACGCCAGAACAGACACCGCCGACATCCGGCGTCGCCGAAGCAAAGGTGGTTCCGGCCGGCAGCGGCAGCGTGATCGACAGATCAGGGGCTGGATTCGGGCCGTTATTGGTCGAGGTCGCAACATAGGTGATGCTGTTGCCGGCAATCACCGGGTCCGGAGTATCGGTCAGGGCCAGGGTCAGATCAGCGACGGGCGTACCGAGCGAGGTCACAACAAATTCCCAGCCGTTGTTGGCGACTGGCGTGCCCACGAAATTGATGCCTGCACCCGCCGGGTTCGACGGGGCGAAGAAGCTGCCTGCCGCCGTGGTCTGAAACATGACGTCAGTGCTGGATCCGAGGTCCACCGGACTGAACAAGCCGGTGCCAAAATTGTTGAGTTCGGTATTGGTGGCGCCGGTCGTCGTATTGACATTGTCGAAAGTGATACCGGCCCAGAGCGTGGTCGTGGCACCTGCGGGAATCGGAAATCCTGGCGCGGGGAGGTTGCCGGTCAGAACGACGACGCCCGGCTGGAAGGTGAAGGCATTGAAGGTGTAGCCGATGCTCGTACCGCCCGGGGCATAGTAGGTTCCCGGGCCATTGCCCAGACCGGCGCCGAGGGACGGGCCATCGGCATTCCAGAAGCGGATTCGTGCCCGCACCGATTGCGGCGTGCCATTCAGATTGGCTACGGAGAAGCGCAACGTGGTGACGTTGCCCACACCCGGATAGGTCGTGAAGGTGAGATTGTCCATCACCAGACGAGTGATACCGGCGGACGCGCCGCCATTTGCGAATGCAGAACCGGTAAAATTAGTGACGTTTGAGTACACGGCCAAAGGGTCAACGGCGCGCAGGGCCCGCGGGCCGCCGCTGCCATTGATTTCGGCCAGAGGCACATAGGCCTCCACCGTCAGATTGCTGGCGGGCAGTTCGATATCCTGAGCGTAGACGGGACTGCCGCACAGCAGCAGTCCACCAAGCAGCAGTTGCAGGGCGCGATTCATGGGGCAGACTTCTCCGAGTCGTTGAGCAGGGCAGCTGCGCCTGGCGGGCGCAGCACAACCTCTCATATTAGGGGATTCGACCGCTGCTGTCGCCCGCCAGACCATGAGATTGCGCCTGGCGGAATGAAATCGACAGCAACCGGGTCCGATCAGAACCGCCCCGCCTGGAAGTCCTCGACCGCCTGCATGATCTCCTGTCGTGAGTTCATCACGAAGGGCCCGTAGCGCGCCACCGGCTCGCGCAGCGGCTGACCGGCCACCAGAATGGCACGTGTATCGGCTGTCGTGGAACGCAGACGCAAGACCTCACCGGCAGACAGCACGCCCAGTTGACGCGCCGACAGCGAGGTAGTCGCCATCTCGGATTCCACTTCCAGCCCGCCCTCGTAGACGTAGATGAAGGCATTGTGGGCTGGCGGCAGCGGATGCTCGAAGCGGGCACCTTCGCCCAGATGCAGATCCAGATACACCGGCGACGTTGCCGGCTGCTCGATCGGCCCGCTGACACCGGCCACCTCTCCGGCTATGACCTTCACGCGCACACCAACCGCCGCTTCCACCCGCGGAATCTGCTCCGGTCCATATTCCTGATAGCGCGGCTCGCTCATCTTCAAGCGCGCCGGCAGGTTGATCCACAGCTGGAAGCCGCGCATGCGGCCTTCTTCCTGCTCCGGCATTTCCGAATGCACCAGCCCGCGCCCGGCGCTCATCCACTGCACCGAGCCCGGCACCAGCAGGCCCGAGTTGCCGTGATTGTCGCGATGGCGCATGCGCCCGTCGAGCATGTAGGTCACGGTCTCGAAGCCGCGATGCGGGTGATCGGGGAAACCGGCGATGTAGTCCTCGGGCTGGTCGGTGCCGAATTCGTCCAGCATCAGGAAAGGGTCGAGTTCCATCAGCGCCGGCGAGCCGATGACGCGGGTCAACTTCACGCCGGCCCCATCCGAGGTGGCCATGCCGCGAATCGTCTTGAGGATATGACGGGCACTCATGTTCGAAACTCCGATGATGGCTGACAAGGGACTGCGATGCTCTTGGGCAGATGCGATGAACTCAGGCGGCTAGTGCCAGGCTGGCCGGCACAGCACCCAGGGCATCGTTCAGGGCCGATTCCCGCAGCTCCGAACGAGCCAGTCCCTGGGCACGCACCACCCGAACATCGCTGACCCCGAGAAAGTTCAGCACAAAGCGCAGGTAGGATTCGTGATGCTCGCTGGGACCACCCAGTTCGTGCACGCCGCCCTGGGTGATGGCCAGGATCGCCACCTTGCCCTTGGCCAGACCCTCAGGTCCGGTGGCGGTGTAGCGAAAGCTCTTGCCGGCAATGGCGATACGATCGATCCAGGCTTTCAAAGTCGACGGGATCGAGAAGTTGTACATCGGCGCGCCGATGACCAGCACATCGGCCTCGAGGAAATCGTGTAGCGCCCGTTCTGACCGGGCTGTCTCGGTGGCATCCACTTTCGCCAGTGATCCGGCACTCAGATGGGGCAATGGCTCGGCATCCAGATCCAGCCGCGTGAGCTGCAAGCCGGGGTTCTGCATCGTGAGACGCTGGACGATCTCGGCCGTCAGCGCGCGACTGGCGCTGTTGTCGCCAAGGATGCTGGAATCGATGTGCAAGAGTTTCATGAGGATCTCCATGATTTGACGGCCTATCCGCCCGGAGATTGATGCTATTGCTGATATCAATGCTTGATAATCAGGTGAATTCGAGATTCAGTGTTCCGAATTTGCGGTCATTGATAGGGTTGAGCGGCCACACCGGATCGGAGAAGAAGCCTGGGTCCGCGAAGCACGCGAGAGAGGACTTGGGACGCATCCTCACACCTGCACAAGCAGCGTCCAGACAAGTCTGGACTTCCAACAGCACTACACCAGCGAGGCCCTACGATGATTCCTGCAGCCAGTCTCGACGATCTGTACTACTACGCCATGGTGGTCAAACACGGTGGCTTTGCCGCGGCTGGACGAGCCATCGGCACGCCGAAATCGCGACTGTCGCGGCATGTCAACGCGCTGGAGGAAAAGCTCGGAGTGCGCCTGCTGCAGCGCTCCACGCGGCGTTTTGTGGTGACCGAGACCGGCCAGCAGCTGTATCGCCATTGCCAGGCCATGCTCGCCGAAGCCGAGGCGGCGCTGGACATTGCTGCCATGGCGCGTGCCGAGCCGCGCGGCCGCATCCGGGTGGCCTGTCCCACTGGCGTGGCCGGCAACATGCTGGCACCGGTGTTACCGCAGTTCATGGCCCGCTACCCGCAAGTGCAGGTGGAGCTGGAGGTCAGCAATCGCCGCGTCGACGTCATCGGCGAGGGCTTTGATGTCGCGCTGCGGGTCAGAACCCAACCCAGTGGTGAAGACGGCCTGGTCATGCGCAGTTTCGCTGAGCTGTGCGAACTGCTGGTGGCCAGCCCCGGCTATCTGGCGGCCAATGGCGCACCCCTGCAGGCGCAGGACCTGGCCCGACATCAGACCCTCAGCTTTGATGGCAGCGGCGAGCGTCACCACTGGGAGTTGCGCGGCCCCGACGGCCAGAGCGAGCGCGTGGAACACCAGCCGAGACTGATCTGTCACAACTTCCAGGTCCTGTTGGACGCCGCCGTGGCCGGCCTGGGCATTGCCCTGATTCCTGAAAGCGCCGCACGCGAAGCGATTGGCCGGGGCCATCTGGTGCCGGTGCTCTCCGGTTGGTCGCTGCCGCAGGGCATTTTCCACGCGGTGTTCCCACACCGACGCGGATTGCTGCCCGCGGTGCGTGGTTTCATCGACTTTCTGGTGGAAACCATGCCTTCGGCGGCCCTCTGAGCCGGCCGAACAGCCCACCTGTGGGAGCGGATTCATCCGCGACTGGAGTTTGGCTCCGCCAGGCATGGCAGTCGCGGATGAATCCGCTCCCACAGCGGGCGGCTTGTGGGCCACCAGTCCAGACCGACACCAGCGCACCGATGCGGGTAGGCTATAACCGAACTGACTGACGACGGAACGCCCCCGATGAGCGAGTCTTCCAAAGCCGCCGTGCGCCTGACCCACCACATTCTGATCGGCCTGGTGCTGGGGGCACTGGTGGGTGCGGCCCTCAACCATTTCAGTGCCGGCCATCCCTGGCTGCAAACCTACATCACTGCCGGAATCCTCAAGCTCATCGCCGATCTGTTCCGCAACGGCCTGATGCTGCTCGTGGTGCCGCTGGTGTTCTTTTCGCTGACTTCGGGCGTGGCCTCGCTCGGTTCACCCTCGCAGCTGGGCCGCCTGGGCCTGAAGACCATCGGCCTGTACATCCTGACCACGGTCATGGCCGTCACCATGGCGCTGGCGCTGGCGGTCTGGATTCAGCCGGGCTCGGGCCTGGCTGAACTGGCGGCCAGCTTCGAACCGCCAGTGGCACCACCATTGGCTGACGTCATCTCCAACATGGTGCCGCGCAATCCGGTGCAAGCCATGGCCGAGATGCAGATGCTGCAGATCATCGTCTTTGCGGTGCTGTTGGGGCTCGCCATCACCATGGCCAAGGACGCCGGCCAGCGTGCCGCCGGCATGATCGAGGACTGGAACACCGTGGTGCTGCAACTGGTGACCATCGTCATGAAATTCGCTCCGATCGGCGTATTCGCCCTGTTGGCGCGAGCCGTGGCCGAGTTTGGCTTCGACACGCTGAAGAAACTGGCGATCTATTTCATTCTGGTGCTGGTGGCACTGGCGCTGCACCTGTTCGTGATCCTGCCGACGCTGCTGAAACTGGTCGCACGTCTGAATCCGATGATCTGGCTGCGCAAGATGTCCGAGGTCTGGCTGTTCGCCTTCTCCACCTCGTCCAGCAACGCCACGCTGCCGGTGAACCTGCGGGTCTGCGAGGAACGCCTGGGTGTCTCCAACCGCGTCGCGGCCTTCTCGATTCCGCTGGGTGCCACCATCAACATGGATGGCACGGTGATCATGCAGGGCATCGCCACGGTGTTCATCGCCCAGCTCTATGCCGTGGACCTGACCATGGCGCAGTTGCTGACCGTGGTGGCCATGGCCACGCTGGCCGCCGTCGGCACCGCCGGCGTGCCCAGCGCCGGGATGATCATGCTCGCCTCGGTGCTGGCCCAGGTGGGTCTGCCGGTGGAGGCCATCGGCATCATTCTCAGCGTGGATCGTTTGCTGGACATGGCGCGCACGCTGGTCAACACCTCGGGCGATGCGGCGGTGGCCTGCATCGTGGCCCAGAGCGAGGGCGAGCTGGATCTTGCGGTCTACAACGGCGAGTAGGCTGGCACCAATGGCGGAATTTCTCGGCCAATGGCTGTCGAGGTCGCTACTGGCTGTGCTGATGGCCGTGGGCAGTGCCGCCGCCCAATGGACGCCGTCGATCACGCTGAAACCGGGCGAATACCTGTGGCTGCCCGAACTGGCCGGCGCTGGCCCGGTGGTGATGCTGGTCAGCCTGCCGCAGCAACTGGCTTTCGTCTATCGCAACGGCGTGCGTATCGGAGTAACCACGATCAGCAGCGGGCGACCAGGATTCGAGACGCCCACCGGCGTCTTCCGGATCCTGCAGAAGCGTCGCGAGCACTATTCGAACCTCTACGACAGCGCGCCCATGCCTTACATGCAAAGGCTGACCTGGGACGGCGTGGCGCTGCACGCCGGGCGGGTCACGGGCGCGCCGGCCTCGCACGGATGCATCCGCCTGCCCGAGACCTTCGCCCGCAAGCTCTTCGATCTGACCACCACCGGCATGATCGTGGTCGTCGCCGACGACGAGGTCTCCGCGCCGGTGCTGACCTACCCCGGATTCCTGGCGCCGGTCGCAGCCGACTCGGGGCGCGACCTGACTCGGCTGAGCAGCATCGACGAGGGATTCATCTGGCAACCCGAACTGGCGCCCGAGGGTCCGTTGTCGATCATCATCAGCAGCGCGGATCAGGCCCTGGTGGTCTCCCGCCAGGGCGTGGAGATCGGCCGCTCCGACTTGCGCATACCGGCCGGCGTGCACTTCGGGCTGCACGCCTTCGTGATGCTGGAGGGCTTTGACGACAAACCGCATCCGCTGCTGGCCGGACGCCAGGCGCACCGTTGGCAGTCGCTGGCCCTGCCTGATCACGACCCGCCGGGGCATCAGGATTTCGACATCCAGGCCGTGCAGGGCCTGGGGCTGTCGCCGAGCTTTGTGGCTCTGCTAGACGCTGCACTGATGCCGGGCACCACGGTGGTCGTCACCGATGAGGCGCTCGGTGCCGGCAAGGCCGAGGTTCCCGCCTTGTTGCGTACAGATGAAGCGGCGAATCCGGATCCGCTGCCTTCACCTTGAAGCTCGGTTAATCTTGCGCCCCTATGACCCGACTGATTCCTCTTGCGGCATGGGCGCTGCTGCTGCACTCCTCCCTTGCCTGCGCCGCCACCGATCTGGCCTCGCAACTGGCCAAGGCCGCGAGTGGCGCTGATCCCGCCGTCGTCCGTCTGGCGCTGGCTGCGCGCGCCTGTGCTCTGGAATCAGGCGCTGTCGATCCCGGCGCACGGCTGACGCTGATCGACTATTCCAAACCGTCCACCGAGAGGCGTCTGTGGGTCTTTGATCTGCAAACCGCGCAGGTGCTTTATGCCGAGCACGTCGCCCATGGCCGCAGCAGCGGCGAGAATCTGGCGCGCCATTTCTCCAATGCCAACGGCAGCCACCAGACCAGTCTGGGGCTGTTCCGAACCGCCGAAACCTATCAGGGCGGCAATGGCTATTCCCTGCGCATGGATGGCCTGGAACCCGGCATCAATGACCAGGCCAGGCCGCGGCAGATCGTCATGCACGGCGCGCCCTATGTGAATCCGGAAATGGCGCTGCGCCAGGGTCGGTTGGGACGCAGCTACGGCTGCCCGGCCGTGCGTCCGGCCGTAGCCCGGCCCTTGATCGACAGCATCAAGGAGGGTCAATTGCTGTTTGCCTACTATCCGGACAGCGATTGGCTGGCGCAGTCTCGCTTCCTGAAATGCGAAACGGCACGATCCGGACTGGCGGCACTGTACAGCGGCGGCAATCGTGCCGGTGCTGCGCCCTGAGGCTGGGGCGATTGGCGCCAGCCTTTGCGATGCCCGAAGCAGTGGGCCATGAACAGCCGACTGCAGGAGCGCCCTTGCGGCGCGACCATCCTCCCCTGAGGCAAGTGGTGGAAAGAAGCTGGACGCAGAGAACACAGAGGAAAATCAGAGAGAACGCAAAGAAGAGCGTGAATATCTTCGAGATTCCCCGAAAAGATCGTTATCGCGGGCCACACTGGTCGGTCAGCCGCTCAAAGCGGGCAACAAGCCGGCGTCATTGCGAGCCACCTGTTTCGGCCCGACTCTGCCCACAGGCCATGAACCCGCCGTCGTAGGTCATGTTGTCCGCGTCAGCGGACTACGTGACATCGAGTTGCGTCACGTAGCTCGCTACGCGAGCAACGTGACCTACAACAGCAAATCAACAACTGACGATTTGGGTTCATGGAGCGCAGCGAAGCAATCCAGAAGTACGCTTTCAAGAGCACTGGATTGCTTCGTCACTGCGTTCCTCGCAAAGACGCATCAAAGGCTTTCGGTGCGGGCGCATGGAAAGCGACACCACCGGCACCCTGCAACCGGCAACAACAAGACTCCCTTCAGCGCTCCGTACGCCAACTGGCCGACATCTTCTGCTCGGTACCACTGATGCCTTCGAGCTCGATGTTCTCGGTGAGCCGGTAACGCAATATCACCAACTGGGTAGCATTGAGCAGGCTGGTGCCGTAGCCGACGAAAAAGCGCGGCGACACGTACTTGCCCACCACCAGGGCCGAACCGATGGCGGCGCCGAAACTCTCGACGCCGGCGGACACGCCGATCTTCTGACCGATGCTGCCGGCCACCAGACCACCGCCGGCGGACTGCAGCGCGCTGGCGTATTCGCCCACCTGTTGACCATCGGCCCCGCTGGCGGTGGCGAGGGGTCGGCCGAGCACCAGATAGGACACGGTTTCCGATTGATCCAGCGAGGGATCGGAATACAGACGGACCGCCGGCCGTCGGGCATTGCCGCGCACCTGCACGCCAACCCGCTGGCGATCGATCTTCTTGACCGCGAGGATGTCCAGGCTGGGATTGTCGGCGCGTCCGGTAAAGCCCAGGCGACCGCGCTCGATATCCAGTTTCTGGCCATAGGAACTGTAGATGCCCCGGACCAGCATCTCGCCCTGGGCCTGAGCCGGCGTGCCCGGACGTTGGGTCACCCGGATACCGCCGCTGAGCGAAGCCTCCAGGCCAAAGCCACGCAGATCGACCGCGGAAATGAAGGCCAGACTGATATCAGCCTTGATCGGCAGTGGCGGTGGCGGCGCGGGCGCGTCGACGATCACCACATCCTCGGATGCGGGCACCGTCGGCGCAAACCGGTCCAGATCGATCTTGCCCTCGCGCAAGAGCACGCCGCCTTCGATCTGAAAGCCCTCCTGGTTGCGCTTCAGCACGAAATTGCTGTCGCCGATCAGGCGCACCGCCGGCAGGTCTACCAAGGCCGCGTTGTCGCCGCGGATGGTGATTTCGGACCCACCCTCCTCGTCCAGACCGATCAGTCCCTGCAGATGCAGGCGGCCAGGCGCGATGCCCAGATCGCCCTCCAGTCGCAGCAAGCCATCATTCTCGAACAACACGGTCAGACTGCCGTCAGTGGCCTTCAGGCCGGCAGCCGGCAGCTCGAAGCTGAGGGCAGTGGCTTCGAGCTGTCCCTGCACACTCGACGGTTCTGACAGTGGCGCCCGCAACTCGCCGGAGAGCGCGCCGCGCATGGACTGGACTTCAGCCGTCAAACCATCCACCAGACTGAGATCGCTGATGTCCAGATTGGCCACATATTCGCCCTCGGGCGTGTTCAGACCGGTGGCCCGCACCTGGACCTGTCCGTGATCGATCAGGTTGATCCGGGCTCTGAATTCAGCCGCGGCGCTGTCGAAACTGGCCAGACCATCGAAGCCCAACGGCTCCTCCCCTTGGGCGGCGCCGCGCAGCGTGCCGGCTTCAATGCCGAAATCGAGCTTGCCGCCGAACTGGCCCTCGGGATTGAGGCTGAGCTGGCCGCCACCACTGAGCTTGCCGGTGACGGTCCAGTCGCTGGGCGGCGCCCAGGCTTGCAGCTCAGCGAGCGCCAGATCGACCAGATTGATGTCGATCAGCGTCTGCTCGGCGCTGCGCTGCAAGCCGATGCAGGCCCGTGCCGGCTCGGCGCGGAGGCACAAGGGCGCCATGCTGGTAGAATCCGCGGCCAGGCGCAGCGCCGCCGGTTCCTCCAGCGACCAAGCGGCGCCATGGATCGGAGCCAGATCTACCTTGTCGATCACCCCGGTCCAGACCTCGTCGACCAAGGAGCCACCCAGGCCCACCGCGATCTTGCCTCGCGCTTCGCTGGCGACCAGCAACAAGCGATGCTCGGCCTGATTTCCGCTCAAGCTCAGCGTCAGCGGCTTGATCACGGCGCCATCCCGCGTCACTTCCGAGGCGGTCAGCTCCAGCGCCCAGTCGCTACCCTTGCTGATCTCGATCAGGCCGGCGCTGATGCCGTCGCTCTCGAAGTCGCGCAACTGCAGCGTGGCCTCGGTGGCATTCACCCGATCGCCGTCCAGCCGGGTGCTGATTCGGCCACTCACTGTGCCACTCATCGGCGCCAGCAGAGACAGGTCGACATCATTCAGATCGGCGCTGATGGCAGCGTCGTCGGCCACCTTCAAGCCGAGTTTCCCCGAGCCCCAGCCCAGATCCAGCTTTCCGGCCGTGGGACTGGCGTCTGCCCCATCCAGGGCACCGCTCAGAGCAAACGCCTGATCGCGCAGCGTACCCTTGAGGTCCACCTCGCCCAGCGACCAGCGCGTTGCTTCGCCGATGGATACCGATACATGCAGCTTGCCGTCCAATGCGCCCGGCCACTCTGGCACCAACAAGCCGGGATCGAGTGCCGCCAGCGCCAAATCGGCTTCGATGCCCATGTTGTCGCCCAAGGCAATCGCGCCGGACAGGTCGACCCGACTCTGCGCCCAGCTCAGTTGCGAGGGGGCAATGACGATGCGTTCGGGCGTGCCTGCAGCACTGAGCTGGATGGGGCCGGTGGCCTCTCCCTGTTGCCAGCTGCCGACCAGATCCAGCTGCCAGTCGTCAGCGCGACCGCCGAGCTTGAGATCGCCATCCAGACGCGGCGCCGGCTTGGGTAGATCGCCGCGCCAATCGCCCAACCAGAGCCCCTTCATCGTGCCCGTGATCTCACCCGGCTCGGCTTCGGCCGAGAGCGGCCAGAAGCCGCTGAAGGACAGGCTGCCGATGGCACGCGATTTGAGCTCGGCGCGTTCCAGATGGACCTGATTGTCCTCGATACCGATACCGGCTACGGTCAGATTGAGGGTCTTGCCATCGACCGTCACCGGTCCCTGGATGCCGAGCTTTTCATTGGCATAGTCGAAGCTGAGATCGATATCGAGCATGCGCACCGGCGCATCCAGACCAAAACTCCGGAGATCCAGCGACGTGGCGCCAAAGCGTCCCTGCACGCCGGGTGTTTCCAGCGGCTGAGCCAGATTGGCCTCGACATTGACGGCGCCGCCGCCCTCCAGGGACAGATCGACACTGACCTCGTCGAGATCGCCGGACAAGGTCAGCTTGCCGCGATGGGCAATGGCCGGCAGCGTCCACTCACCTTCGCTGGCCAACTCGCCGGCCCAGTCGGCATTGGTATCGACCGCGGCACTGGTGCGCAAGGCGAATTCGCCCTGGCTGAGCGACAGACCCTCCACCTTAAGCTTGCCATCCCGCAGCGCAATCTCGCGCGCCCCCACGGAAAACACGACCGGCGCGTCGCCACCGAGATTGATCTCGTTGGCCAGGAGTTCGATGTTTCGAAGCACCACATCCACCGGCAGGTCGAGCCCACCGGGACGTCCCGCCGCCTCCGCCTCCCGATCTGCCGAGGTCTCGCTGGTCTCTTCAAAGGTATAGCGGGCACCCGAGAGTCGCAGCGATTCCAGACTGAGCTCGCCACCCAGCAATGCCCAGGGCTGCAGCTTCATGCGCAGCTGCACGGCGCTGATACGCACGCCCGGAACCTTGATCACCGGCGTGTCCAGTTCGAAACCCTGAGCCACGCTGCCGCGCAGCTGCTGGTACTCGATGCCGCCGCCAGCCGCGCCCAGCCCGCGTTGCAGGGTCCAGCCCAGCCCGGATTCGGTGTAGAGCAGCCAGTACAGGGCCAGGGACATCAACAGCAGCAGCGTCGCTGCCGCGATGAGCACCCATTTCAGGATGCGCCGCCTCACAGCTCTGGCCCGATGGTCAGGTGCAGGCGAATGCCGGAGCCGTCTCCGGCCACCGGATGCGCCAGATCAACCCGAACCAGTCCCACCGGGGAGCGCCAGCGCAGGCCGACACCGACACCCGCGGCCAGCTCGAAATCACCGGCGTTGAAGGCGTTGCCGGCATCCACGAAGCCAGCCAGACCGAAGTCGCCGAAGAGATGTTTTTCGTACTCGAAGGAGCCTACCGCCAGATAGCGTCCACCGCCGACGTTTCCAAGGGCGTTGGGCGGTCCCAGGGTCTGGTAGGCGAATCCACGCAGACTGCGATCACCGCCGGCGTAGAAGCGCAGCTCCGGCGGCATCTGCTCGAAATCATCGGTCCACAGGGCACCCAGCGCCAGCCGCGCGAACCAGCGATTGCGCTCGCCCTGGGGTCGCAGCAGCTTGGCCTCGGCCCGCACCTGGGCAAAGGCAGCATCGCCCAGCCCGGCGGGCGCGCCGCGCGCCTCCAGGCTCAGGGACCATCCCTGGCGCGGGCTCAGGAAATCGTCGGCCAGACGCCGGGTCCAGCGCACTTCCGGGTAGAACAAGGTGCTTGAGCCTGGAATCTCGCCGGCCACGAAGTCGCCCAGCTGGGCGGCGAGCCCGTAGGCGAACAGACCCTCGTCGTTCTCGCGGATCTTCGAGATCTGCAAGGTGGTGACCTTCTGCGTCGAGGTATCGGTTTCCTCGTCTCGGTAGCCGAGGTTGATGCCAATCGATTCGCGATCCGCCGCGCGCAGGGGGATCAGGTACTGGCCACTCACCGAGTTCAGTCGTTGGCTGAGTTCGGCGCGGCTGGAGAACTTGTGCCCGGATTGGTTGACCCAGCGTCGGGTCATGCCGCCGAGCAGACCAACGCCGCTGTCGGTGCCAAAACTGACACCGCCGGTGTAGACGCTGCGCTTGGCCGGGGAGACGCGAACCACGATGGGCACCGTTTCGCCCACGGCATTGGGCTTGTCAGCAGTGACCTCGACTTCGCTGAAGTAATCGCTGTCAAGCAGACGCTGCTGCAGCTCGATCAGCTTGTCGAGCCGGTAGGGCTTGCCCTGCTCGTAGGGCAGATAGCCACTGAGCACCTCATCGGGCAGCTGCGAGCCCTGATAGCTGGTCGGGCCGAAGGCAAAACGCGGCCCGGACGCGAACTTCAGTTCGACCTGAGCGCTGTGGTCTGCCAGTCGCACGGCGACGCGCTTGCGCAGGATCTCGGCGTCCAGGTAGCCGCGCTCGGCCAGCGCGTCCTCGATCCGGGCCTTGCTGGCCTCGTAGATCCGATGGTCCAGCTGCGCGTCGACAGCGGGCGCGAACTCGGCCACCGCCTGTTTCACCGCCTTGTCCTCGCCCCCCGGGCCGTCCACCGCCAGGGACACCGCGCTGACCTTGGTCGGCTCGCCGGGATCGACCGCAAAGCGCGCCATCCAGGTGCTGCCGTCCAGATCCAGCGTGCTCTTGACCTCGGCATGGTAATAGCCGAATGGCTGCAGCGCCTTGCTCATCTGTGCAGGCGCACGCCCGTAGACGCGACGCACGAGGGCATCGCTGGCATCGCTTCGGGACATCAGGCCCTTGAGCTCCAGTGATCCCGACACAGCCTGGCGCATTTCACCCTTGACCCCGGTGATGAAGATGCGCACCCGCTGCTGGCTGCGGTCCCTGGGTGCAGCACTGCCGGCGGAATCGACCGGCGGCGCCTTTTCCTGGTCGCCCCACAGGGTGGCGCACGCAGGGAGCGTCAGCGCCATGCCCACCAGCAGCAGCTGCCGAAATCTGTTCTTCTTGGGCTTGTGTTTCAATGTCATGGGCCAAACATAGCGCGACTGGCGTCAATATGGACTGACGTGGGCGCCACTGCCCTGAACAGCTCCGGCTAGTCGACGCCACGAATCGTTAAATCTGTCTGATTGGCTGGGCCTGCCGCGGAACCTGAACACCGATTGCTGTCTAAGCCCCGGTATCCCCCTTCCCACTAGAAGATCCTGATCCTATGTCTCAAGCTCGAGTTGGAGTGGTTGTGACCCTGGTGGCCATCGCGATCGGCGCCGGTCTGTACGCGCAATCAGGCACCCGCGCCGAAGCCCAGGCCGCGGAAATGTCGCGCCCGGCAGAGTCGGCTGCGGCCATTTCCAGCAGCGGCATCGCCCTGCCCGATTTCCGTGACATCGTGCGCCGCAACCGCGAGGTCGTGGTGCAGATTGCCGTGCGCGGTGAGGACCGCCGATTCCACCAGCAGTTCGGCGATGACAGTCCCTTTGGCGAGTTCTTCCGGCGCTTCGGTGTCCCCGGCAACCCGGGCGCACCTGATGGCGGCGGACAGGCTCCCGAGCGCCGCGGTTCGGGCTCGGGCTTCATCATCGGCAGCGAGGGCCGCATCCTGACCAACGCCCATGTGGTCAAGGACGCCGACGAAATCACCGTGACGCTGTCGGACAATCGCGAGTTCAAGGCCAAGGTGCTGGGCTCGGATGAACGCACCGATGTGGCCCTGATCGAGATCGAGGCCAAGGATCTGCCGGTCGCCCGCCTGGGTGATTCAGACCAGATCGAAGTTGGCGAATGGGTGCTGGCCATCGGCGCACCCTTCGGCATGAGCTACACCGCCACGCAGGGCATCGTCAGTGCCACCGAACGCCAGCTGCGCGAAACCTATGTGCCCTTCATCCAGACCGATGCTGCGGTCAATCCGGGCAACTCCGGTGGTCCGCTGTTCAACGCCCGGGGTGAAGTGATCGGCATCAACTCGCAGATCCTCTCAGGCAGCGGCGGCTACATGGGGTTGAGCTTTGCCATTCCGATCAACACCGCCACCCTGATCGCCACGCAGCTGGCGGACAAGGGCTTTGTTGAACGCGGCTACCTTGGCATCCAGTTCCAGCCGGTGGGCGGCCGCGAGGCCCGTGCCTTTGGCCTGGATCGTCCGCGCGGCGCGCTGGTGGCCTCGGTGGAACCCGACGGTCCGGCCGAGAAGGCCGGTATCCAGCGCGGCGACATCGTGCTCAGCTACAACGGCAAGGTGCTGGAGACCTCGGGCGAATTGCCGCCCCTGGTGGGCGCCACCCCGGTGGGTGCCAAGGCCAAGATCAAGGTGCTGCGCGATGGCAAGACCAAGGAACTGACCGTCACCATCGGCAAGCTGGATGAAGAAGCGGTGGCGGGCGCTGGCGGCAGCAAGCGCGGTGGCGAGCCGGCCGAGGAGCGCGAAAGTCGACTCGGCCTGGCGCTGTCCGATCTGACCGACGAGCAGCGCGAACAGCTCAAGATCGATGGCGGCGTATTGATCACCGGCGTACAGCCCGGCCCGGCGGCACGCGCCGGCCTGGCCCGCGGCGATGTCATTCTCGAAGCCAACCGCAAGAAGGTCGATTCGATCAGCGCCCTGCGCAAGGCCATCGGCGACGCCGACGAGAATGACGCCACGCTGCTGCTGGTCAAGCGCGGCGCCGGCTCGCTGTTCATCGTGATCGAGCCGGAGTAGGGGCTGGTTGTCGGTTGTCGGTTGTCGGTGAGAGCCAAGCGAGGGCAAGAGGGTACGAAGCATCTTGCATCGTGCTGGCGTCATTGCGAGCGTAGCGAAGCAATCCAGGAGTGTGCGGCGCTACCCTGGATTGCTTCGTCGCTGCGCTCCTCGCAATGACGCCGAGGTAGTTTGTGCTCTCTTGCCGTCGCGTCGTCCCGCCCTCGTGCCCTCATGCCCTCATGCCCTCGCTGAACGTGCCCTCGTGACCTCGCTGAACGTGCCCTCGTCCAAGCCTTCCCGACCTGCTATACCGGCGGCCTTGATTTGACGGAGTCGCGGCCTTGATGTCGCGCTCCCCTTGCCGGAGCCGACCCGCTTGCCTTCCCACTTGAGCCCGCTGGCCGGGCAGAGCGCGGCGCAATTGCCGCCGCTTGATGTTTCCGCACTGCTGAGCGCCTACAGCGATCTGCGACCCGATCCGGGCGTGGCGGCGCAGCGGGTGTCCTTCGGGACTTCGGGCCATCGCGGACGTGCGCTCTCGTGCAGTTTCAATGCCTGGCACGTGCAGGCGATCGCCCAGGCGGTGTGCGAATACCGCCATGCCCAAGGCATCGACGGTCCGCTGTTCGTTGGTTGCGATACCCACGCGCTGTCGCAGCCAGCCTTCGAAAGCGTGATCGAAGTGCTGGCAGGCAATGGTGTCCAGGCCATGATCTCGCTCGGCGGCGAGTACACGCCCACACCTGCGGTCTCGCACGCCATCCTCAGCCACAACCGCAGGCGCAACCAGGGACTGGCCGACGGACTGGTGATCACGCCCTCGCACAATCCGCCCGAATACGGCGGCATCAAGTACAACCCCAGCGACGGCGGTCCGGCCGGCACCGACATCACCCGCGGGATCGAAGCACGCGCCAATGCCTTGCTGGAGGCCAAGCTGGCCGGCGTACGCCGGGTCTCGCTGCGCCAGGCGCTGGCGGCGGACACCACCCGCGAGTACGACTACCTTGGCAGCTATGTCGCTGATCTTTCTTCTGTTCTGGATCTGGACCTGATCGCCGCTGCAGATCTTAACATCGGCGTCGACCCGCTCGGAGGCGCCGGACTGCGCTACTGGCCGCGCATTGCCGAGACTTACGGCCTGAGACTGAACCTGGTCAGCCAGGACCTGGACCCGAGCTTTGCCTTCATGAGTCTGGATTGGGATGGTGCGATCCGCATGGACCCGTCCTCGTCCTGGGCGATGCAGCGTCTGCTCGGCATGGCAAGCAATTTCGACATCGCCTTCGCCTGCGACACCGATTACGACCGCCATGGCATCGTCACCCCCAGCGCCGGTCTGCTGCCATCCAACCACTATCTGTGTGTGGCCATCGACTACCTGTTCCGCCAGCGCACGGGCTGGCGTGCAGGCGCGGCCATCGGCAAGACCGTGGTCAGCAGCGCGCTGATCGATCGCGTGGCGGCACGGCTGGGCCGGGAACTGTACGAAGTACCGGCTGGCTTCAAGTGGTTTGCCGAAGGCCTGCATCGGGGTGAACTCGGCTTTGCCGGCGAGGAAAGTGCCGGTGCGACCTTTGTCCGCAAGGACGGCAATGCCTGGACCACCGACAAGGACGGCATCACGGCGGCGCTGCTCTCAGCCGAGATCACCGCCCGCTGCGGTCGCGATCCCGGCGAGCTCTACCGCACGCTGACCGGCGAACTCGGCGAGCCGCACAGCCGACGGGTCGAGGCCGCGGCCTCCGGGACGCAGCGCGCCCGACTGGGCCGCCTGAGCGCTGCCGATCTGCAGGCCCGCACGCTAGCCGGAGACCCTATTCTGCAGACGCTGGATCGCGCCCCCGGCAACGATGCGCCGCTGGGCGGCATCAAGGTGATCACCGCCCAGGGCTGGTTTGCGGCACGCCCTTCGGGCACCGAAGACATCTACAAGATCTACGCCGAGAGCTTCTGCGACGAGCAGCACCTCGATGCCATCATCGAGCAGGCGCAGCAGGTGGTCGACGCCGCGATCGCCTGATCACGGCGTCAGTTCAGTCGCTGACTTCAGATTTCAGCCGGTCGCGTGTCATCCGCACGGCGGCGGTCTTCCAGCCGACCGAACTGACTGTCGATGACCCTGAGCAGCTTGCTGGTCGCGCCGCTGACCGATAGATCCAGGGTGGCGGCATGATGGGTTACGGCCACCGGCTGGCGCCGCTCCAGACGGGCCTCCAGCGTGCAGCGATGATCGTGCTGACCGTTCTTCTCGCCGTTTTCGTCGCTCAGATGAACTTCGATCCGGGTGATGTGATCGCTGATGCGCGCGAGCGCGCGGCTCAGATCTGCACTGACTCGGGCCACCAGCGCCTCGCGGGCTTCGATGTGGTGACCGGCATTGACCTGAATCTGCATGGTGCTCTCCTGTGGTAATTCAGCGGACGACCTGACTCATCCCGAGCCAGTCCGAGCGCCTTTCCGGTGCTTCAGTAGACGATATATCAGGAAGCCAGCCGCAATCCTCCAACCTTGATCAATGTTGCAACTGACCCCGTCATCGGCGCTCAGCCGTGGCCTCTGCGTGAAATCTGACAGCAATAGGGCCGGTTTGGGCTCAACGATTGCAAATGTAGACCTCTGGCCACTGGCGCTGGTTCCTTGTGCACTGCAACATAGGCTCTGCACCAATTCGGGGAGCGCGCATCCGTGCTGTATCAGATCCATGAGTTCCAGCGATCGCTGATGAGTCCCTTCGTCGCCTTCTCTGACGCGGCGGCAAAAATGTACTCGCAGCCAAGCAGTTTCATGTCGCGACTTCCGGGTGCATCCCGTCTGGCGGCCACCTACGAGCTGCTGTATCGCATCGGCAAGGATTACGAGAAGCCCGAGTTCGGCATCCGCAGCGTTGAGTCGCATGGACACCAGGTACCGATCGTCGAGTTCACGGTGCTGGCCAAGCCCTTCTGCAACCTGATCCGCTTCAAGCGCTTCTCCGACGATCCCGCTACCGTCAACGATCTGAAGGATGATCCGCCGGTGCTGGTCGTGGCGCCGCTGTCAGGCCACCACTCGACGCTGCTGCGCGATACCGTGCGCACGCTGCTGAAGGACCACAAGGTCTACGTCACCGACTGGGTCGATGCGCGCATGGTGCCGGTCGAACAAGGTGCCTTTCATCTGGATGACTACATCGACTACATCCGGGAGTTCATCGCCCATATCGGAGCCGAACGGCTGCATGTGATCAGCGTGTGCCAGCCAACGGTGCCGGTGATGGCAGCAGTGTCGCTGATGGCCAGCGACGGCGAGCAGTTGCCGCGCTCACTGACGATGATGGGCGGCCCCCTCGACACCCGAAAGAGCCCGACCCAGGTCAATGACCTGGCCACCACCAAGCCGCTGAGCTGGTTCCAGAACAACGTGATCCACGAAGTGCCGCGCAATTATCCCGGCCACCGCCGCAAGGTCTATCCGGGCTTTCTCCAGCATGCCGGCTTTCTGGCGATGAATCCGAGCCGCCACATGTCCTCACACTGGGACTTCTATCAGGATCTGCTGCGCGGAGATCTGGAAGACGCCGAATCCCATCGTAAGTTCTACGATGAGTACAACGCCGTGCAGGACATGCCGGCCGAGTATTACCTCGACACCATCCGCGTGGTCTTTCAGGAACATCTGCTACCGCGTGGCGAATGGCATGTGCGCGGCCAGCGCGTCGCCCCGGAAGCGATCAGGAACACCGCCATCTTCACCATCGAGGGTGAGCTGGACGATATTTCCGGGGTCGGCCAGACCCAGGCTGCCCATGCCATGACGCCCGGCGTTGATCCGGCCGACAAGCGCGATCTGACGGTCAAGGGCGCCGGCCATTACGGCATCTTCAGCGGCCGCCGCTGGCGCGAAGTGGTGTACCCGGAAGTGCGCCAGTTCATTCGCGAGCACGCGGGCTAGTCTCAGCCGGCGGCGGCGACGATGGACAAACCATGTTGTCCGCAAAGGACGCCAAGGGCGCAAAGAGAGCAAGGGCCAGCAAGTAGCCCGGGTAAGCCAAAGGCGCACCCGGGGCTCTTCGGCACGCCGTCCCAGGTGCGCTTGCGCTTACCTGGGCTACGAAAAGCCGGTAGCCCGGGTAAGCCGAAGGCGCACCCGGGGCTCTTCCGCAGGCCGTCCCAGGTGCGCTTGCGCTGACCTGGGCGACGAGAGCGTCCAGACAAGTCTGGACCCACAACAGCCTCATGCCCGCAGCCTTTCCCGTGCCCCGTGCCTCGTGCCCCAACAACCAACCTCTCAAATCGCGGTCATGCCGCCATCGATGGTCATGCTGTGCCCGGTCATGAAGGCCGCCTGCTCCGAGCACATCCAGAGCACGGCGCCGGCGATTTCCTCGACCTCGCCGATGCGCCCGATCGGATGCAGGCGACGAATACTGTGCTCATCAGCCAGGCCCTGATCGATCATGCGCTGATACATGGCGGTACGGATGACGCCGGGGCAGACGGCGTTGATGCGGATGCCGGCCTTGCCGTATTCGGCCGCCGCGCTCTTGGTCAAACCGATCACCGCATGCTTGCTGGCGCCGTAGATGGCGTGTTTGGGCGCACCCACCAGGCCTGCCACCGATGCGGTGTTGATGATCACGCCGTGCCCCTGAGTCTTCATCACCTGCAACTCGGCTCGCATGCAGGCCCACACGCCCTTGACGTTGATGGCCATCATGCGATCGAACAGGGCCTCGTCGGAATCGCCCAGGCGCGCGTTTTCTTCCTCGATGCCGGCGTTATTGAAGGCGAAATCCAGGCTGCCGCCGTAGCTCAGTGTCTGCGCCACCAGCGCCTCGATCTGCTCGATGCGGGTGACATCGGTGCGCACGAACCAGGCCTTGCCGCCCTGATCGACGATGGATTGCGCCAGCTGCGCCCCTGAATCGGCAATGTCGGCCAGCACCACCTTGGCGCCTGCCGCTGCAAAAGCCAGTGCCGTGGCGCTACCGATGCCGCCGGCGGCACCGGTGATGAGCGCGGTGCGCCCGGCGTAGTCATATCGAGTCATGGCTGGATCCCGGCAAATTCGAAAGCGCCGATGCTGTTGGATGCCGGCGCAGCGCGCAAGCCTGGGCGGCAAAGATGGCAGAATCCGCCGCCTGCCCGAAGAACACACCGCCATGTCCAGCCACGCCCGTGGAGCCTCCAACAGCACTTCCCGGGTGCTGTTCGCCAGTCTGATCGGCACCACCATCGAATTCTTCGATTTCTACATCTATGCCACGGCGGCGGTGCTGGTGTTTCCACAGTTGTTCTTCCCGGCCAGCGATCCCACCTCGGCCACGCTGCAATCGCTGGCCACCTTCGCCCTGGCCTTTTTCGCCCGCCCGCTGGGGTCGGCCCTGTTCGGGCATTTCGGCGATCGCATCGGCCGCAAGGCCACGCTGGTGGCGGCGTTGCTGACGATGGGGCTGTCCACCGTGGCCATCGGCTTGCTGCCCACCTATGCCAGCATCGGCGTCGCCGCGCCCATCCTGCTGGCGCTGTGCAGGCTGGGACAGGGATTGGGGCTGGGCGGCGAATGGGGTGGCGCGGTCCTGCTGGCCACCGAAAATGCGCCGCCGGGCAAGCGCGCCTGGTTCGGCATGTTCCCGCAACTGGGCGCGCCGATCGGCTTTGTCTGCTCCACCGGCATCTTCCTGCTGCTGGGCGCACTGCTGACCGAGGAGCAACTCTTTGCCTGGGGCTGGCGAGTGCCCTTTCTCGCCAGCGCTGCCCTGGTCTGGGTGGGCCTGTACGTGCGCCTGCGCATCGAGGAAACCCCGGATTTCAAGAAACTGGAAGCGCATGAACGCGTGCGCCTTCCAATATTGTCGGTGATGACTGCGCATCCCCTGACGCTGGCACTGGGCACCGCTGCGGCGCTCGCCACTTTTGTGCTGTTCTATCTGATGACCGTGTTCACGCTGAGCTGGGGCACTTCGGCACTCGGCTACACGCGCCAGGAATTCCTGGAACTGCAGTTGCTTGCAGTGCTCTGTTTCGGCGCGACCATTCCGATCTCGGCGTGGTTGGCAGATCGCCATGGCCGCGGGAGCATGCTGATTGCCGCCAGTCTGACCATTGCCGTTTTCGGAGCCGCATTTGCGCCGTGGTTCGGATCGGGCTCCAGCACCGGCGTGCTGATCTTCCTGGCCGTGGGTCTGGGCCTGATGGGCATGACCTATGGCCCGCTCGGCACTGCACTCGCCGAGCTCTATCCCACCGCCGTGCGCTACACCGGCGCCTCGATGAGTTTCAATCTCGCCGGCATCTTCGGTGCCTCACTGGCGCCGTACATTGCCACCTGGCTGGCCACGAACCATGGTCTGCCGGCAGTTGGCTACTACCTCAGCGGCGCCGCGCTGCTAAGCGCGATGGCCTTCATGCTGCTGTATCGCAAGCGCGCGCCCAGGTGATTCAAGCCGCGTCTCGAGCGGCTGGGCGAAGGCCCTGTCCTGAGGCGTGTGCTGTCAAGAAGCCGGACGCAGAGAACACAAAGGAAAAGCAGAGAGGACGCGAACAAGGGCGTTCAGATTGTTGAGACCCACGAGTTCTGCCGTGCCTGCGTGCCACCTGTTTCGGCCCGAAACTGCGCACGGGCCATGAACCCGGTGTCGTAGGTCATGTTGTCCGCGTCAGCGGACTACGTGACATCCATTTGCGTCACGTAGCTCGCTACGCGAGCAACGTGACCTACAACAGCAAATCAACAACTTGCGATACGGGTTCATGGAGAGCGCAGGAAGGCCGGAGAGCCGCTCGGCGGCTCCGCGGCGATTCTCGCATCACTTTCCGGGAGAGCGCTTCGCGCACTTCCGGGCCACGACACAGATCAGCGTGTCCTACGGAAGCCAAACCGCGCCTTCCACGCATATGCCGCGCCCGGAACTCCTATGAACGCCAAATAGAGAACGGCATTGAGAACCGATGGCTGTGCTCGTGATGAAGATCCGCTCGGGCCCGCGAACAGCATGGATGCCAGGTACCAAATGCCAACGGCAAAGATCAGAAGGCCGACTGCGCTGCCCAGAAACTGACGAGCTCGGCCGCGAGCGAAACATGCGGCGCAGATCAGGAAACAGAATCCGCCGAAGCCATACAGGAAAACCTGCTTGTCACCTTCTTCCGGCCCTGCAACCAGCATCATCATCATGCCCAGCAAGAAGCTGGCCCCGGCCAGGACTGTCCGCGGACCCAAGCCCAAGCCTTCTGCGATCCTGTCGTTTGCCTCGGAATACATCGCACGCGGGCCTATCGTTCTGTCCTCGGCACTATCCCCGGCACGCAACTCGGCACACCATAGAGCGCGCCGAGAAAGGCTGAACTGCCCATTTCGCCATTGGCGCGGCGCTCGTTGTAGGCGGTCTTGCACTGGATCGGGCAGCAATTACGCCCGCCTTTCCAGGGCTCGTTGCGATCACAGGTCGGCACCTGGGTCACACACGAATCGGGGTTCGCGCCCTCCACATCCGTGCACGAACGCCAGGTCTGCTCGCAGCGATCAAGCAGCGCCAGCGGCGTATCCGGATCGTTCTGGTAGGACACCATGCCGCCCCTGATCTGTACCAGCTTGCCGTCGACCGTGGCCACGTGCTCGACAATCTCCTTGGCGAAGGTGGGCAGGCACAGGTGCACCGAATCGTCAGCACCTCGTCCCCAGCGCGCCCCCGGATGCTCGCCCTTGCGGGCGTATTCGGCCAATACGCTGGTCACGGCATCCCGTTGCGCCTTCGGCAGGGAGCCCAGCAGCTTGCGATTGAGCGCGCCCAGCGCGCGGCGGGCGCCGTCCTCGCTGGCGCAGAGCGGTTGAATCTCGGCGATATCCGGCACCCGCGCCGGCTCGATCCGGATCTGCTGCATGTCCTTGGCGGCAGCGCAGGGCTTGTCGCTGAAGACGTGCGAACCATCGCGGCTCTTGCACTTGTAGATCGTGTCTTCGGCAGTTGCGATGCCGGCGGCGCCCAGCAGCAGGAGCATCAGGCCGATGTGGATGCGCGTCATGGATGCAATCCGACGAAAGTCAGCCCGGAGTGTAGCAGTCCGATGAAGCCAAATAATCAAGTCAGAACAAGGGCTGATCGCCCGTTTCCGAGCTTGCAGCCGCCCCTTCTCTCGTCCCTGGCAATCCGCCGACCCACGCGGGGGCGCGAACTCCACCCTGCTCGGTGTAGCCTACGCGGCCTTGTGTACTCTGCTTTGGCTGACCATGAGCATCTTGAAGCCCCGCACGCCCGCCGGCACCATGGAATTGCTGCCGCTCGACCAGATCGCCTTTCAGGATCTGCTCGACACCATTCGCCGCAACTACGAGCGCTTTGGCTTCCTGCCGGTGGAAACGCCGGTCTTCGAGTTGTCCGATGTGCTGTTGACCAAGAGTGGCGGCGAGACCGAACGCCAGGTCTATTTCGTGCAATCCACCGGCAGCCTCAAACAGGGCGATGCGCCGGAACTGGCCCTGCGTTTCGATCTGACGGTGCCGCTGGCGCGCTACGTTGCCGAGCACGAACACCAGCTCAGCTTTCCCTTCCGCCGCTATCAGATGCAGCGCGTCTATCGCGGCGAAAGCGCCCAGCGCGGACGCTTCCGCGAGTTCTATCAGTGCGATATCGACATCATCGGCAAGGATGAGCTGTCGATCCGCTACGACGCCGAAGTGGTGGCGGTGATCGCCAGCGTCTTCCGCGAACTCAGCGTCGGGCCGTTCACGATCCAGCTCAACAACCGCAAGCTGATGCGCAGCTTCTTCGAGCGCGCCGGTGTCGCCGATGTCGAGCAGCAGACGCTGGTGCTGCGCGAGGTCGACAAGCTCGACAAGCGCGGTGCCGACTATGTACGCCGCACGCTCACCGGCGAAGGTTTCAATCTGGCACCGGAGCGGGTCGAGGACATTCTGGCCTTCGTGCAGCTGCGCTCCAGCAGTCACGCCCAGGCCCTGGCCATGCTGGCTGGCATCGGTGGCGGCAATGCCCAACTCGAAGAAGGCATCGCCGAGCTCACCGAGGTGCTGAATCTGGTCAAGGGCTTCGGTGTGGCCGAGTCCAACTACGCCCTGAACTTCTCGATTGCCCGCGGTCTGGATTACTACACGGGCACGGTCTACGAGACGGTGTTGACCGACCATCCGCAGATCGGCAGCGTCTGTTCGGGTGGCCGCTACGAGAATCTGGCCAGCCACTACACCAAATCCAGGTTGCCCGGCGTCGGCATCTCCATCGGCGCCACCCGGCTGTATTTCCAGCTGCGAGAGGCCGGGTTGATCGGCACGGCCGAGAGTACCGTCCAGGTGCTGGTGACGCAGATGGATGCCGCGCTGATGCCGACCTATCTCGACATTGCCACGCAGTTGCGCAATGCCGGGATCAACACCGAACTGGTGCTGGATTCGGCCAAGCTCGGCAAGCAGCTCAAGTATGCCGACAAGGCTGGCATCCGTTTCGCCGTGATCATCGGCGAAAACGAGGTCCAGACCCAGGCGGTGGTCATCAAGGATCTGATCAAGCAGGAGCAGTTCGAGGTGCCGCGCGAAGAGCTGATCAAGGCTCTGCGAGTGGAGATCGAACAGGCCGAGGCACTGGGTGAGCTCAAGCGCCGCGGCCGCAAGTTTTCAGACACCGACGCATGAACAGCAAGCCCTCCAATCGCAAACCCATCGACCTCGACGGCAAGCGCCTGAGTCTGCAGGCGGTGCTGGATATCGCTGCGCGCCGGCGCACGGTACGGCTGTCGAAGGCGGCTCTGCGCAAGGTCCAGGTCAGTGCCGATTTTCTGGCGAAGGAGCTGCAGCGCGGCGAGCCGATCTACGGCGTCACCACCGGCTTCGGTTCGAACGCTGATCGCCTGCTGGAGGACTCCCGGCGCCGCCAGCGCGAGGATGATCAGCAACTGCCGATCGTGGCCGAACTGCAGCGCAATCTGATCATCAGCCACGCCGTCTGCGTGGGCGATCCGCTGCCGCTGGACCTGGTGCGGGCCATGCTCGCCATCCGCATCAACACCCTGTTGCGCGGTCATTCCGGTGTGCGCGTGGTGACGCTGGAGCGGCTCTGCGACCTGCTCAGGCTGGACCTGATTCCGGTGGTGCCGGAGAAAGGCTCGGTCGGCGCCAGCGGCGATCTGGCGCCGCTCTCGCATCTGGCGCTGGCGGTCATCGGCGAGGGCGAAGTCTTCGAGCAGGGTCAGCGCGTGCCCGCGGCCGAGGCTCTGGCCCGGGCCGGGCTGGAGCCACTGACGTTGTCCTTCAAGGAAGGCCTGGCGCTGAACAATGGCACCGGCCAGATGCTGGCTTCGGCGATCCTGGCCGTGGGCCGGCTCGAACACCTGGCCAAGCTCGCCGACATCAATGCGGCGCTGGCGCTGGAGGCCTTCTGCGGACGCTCCGCCGCCTTCGACGCCCGCGTGCATCAGCTGCGCCCGCACCCGGGGCAGATCTCGGCCGCCAGCAACATCCGCCAACTGACCGCGGGATCGCGCCTGGTCGACATTCCCTATCACCGCGTGCCCCGTTTCCACCCCTGGAGCCCGCAGTCGTGGACCGGCGACGAGAGCGATCCGCGCACCTTCGATGTGCGCTGGGACTATGTGCCCAAGGCCGAGCGCGGCGCCCGCTCCCGCCACTACCAGCGCCACCTGCCCTTCCGCGGCGGCAAGAAGATCCAGCCGCAGGACGCCTATTCGCTGCGTTGCGTGCCGCAGGTGCATGGCGCGGTCAAGGACACCCTGGAGCGGGTGCGCGAGATCGCCGAGATCGAGCTGAATTCGGTCACCGACAATCCGCTGATCTTCCCGGAAGCACGTGAAGGCGAGGACTGCGTGGTTTCGGCCGGCAACTTCCACGGCATGCCGATTGCGCTGGCACTGACCCAGCTCAAGTGCTGCATTCCGGTGCTGGCCTCGATCAGTGAGCGCCGACTGGCCAAGCTGGTCGATCCTGCCACCAACGATGGCCTGCCGCCCTTCCTGATCGGCAACGAGGACGGCACCGATTCGGGCCACATGATCGTCCAGTACACGGCGGCGGCACTGGTGAACGAACTGGCCACCAAGGCCCACCCGGCCACGGTCTATTCCATCCCCACCAGCGCCAATGCCGAAGACCATGTGTCCATGGGCACCACCGAAGCCCGGCACGTGCTGGAGATGCTGGGCGACCTGGAAAAGGTGTTGGGCCTGGAACTGCTGGTCGGTACCCAGGCGCTCGAATTCCGGCTGCAGATCCTGGGCGCCAGCTATACCCTGGCCACCAGCCTCGGCGTACAGGCGCTGCGCTCGAAGTTGCGCAATCTGTCGCAGGTCAGCCGCGAGGAGAGCGTGACCCTGGCCGAAGACGTCAAGCGCCTGCAGGCCGATCTCAAGCAGCTCAAGGACGCCCGTCCTGCAGCGCCCATCGCTGCGGTGCTGAAACTGGTGCGTGAACGCGGCATCGAGTTCCTCGCCCACGACCGGTTGCTGACACCGGATCTGGAAAAAGCCATCGCCCTGGCCGAATCCGGCGAGGTGGTGGCGGTTGCCGAGACCGCCATCGGCGAGTCGCTGCTGTAGCGACTCGCGTCGCCCTGCAGTAGGAGCGACCTCGCGTCCCGCTGCCGTAGGAGCGACCTCGCGTCCCGCTGTCGTAGGAGCGACCTCGCGTCGCGACCGTCCTCGCCAAAATCTGGAGCGCATGTGAGTTGCGGCCAGGAGCAAGACGCAGAGAACACGGAGAACCGCAGAGAACGCTGAGAGGAGCAGTAGCCAATTTGTTGGGCTTGTCTCTGCACTTTTCTCGCTCCTCTGCGGTGACCGTCAAGTTTGCGGGCAGAGCACCACTGGCCTGCACAGACTGTGGGAGCGGACTCTGTCCGCGACAGCTTTCCCCAGAACTTTCGATTGCTCTCCACCGATCCTCAAAGGCCGAGCTGTCACGTAGACCCGTCGGATCAACCTGACCTGCTTCTTCCGACCAGGGCCCGTTCGCGGGCAGAGCCCGCTCCCTCCGTGGAGCGAGAGCCATTCTGATTCGGCTTGGATCCGCGTTCTCTGGGCCCCTTCGCGTTCTCTGCGTTGGAGCTTCTGCTTCGGGGAACCCGTCAGTACAAATGGGCGGCGCCCGGGTGGAGCCTCCGGACCAGTCTGGACCAACAACAACTTCGTCACCGCCCGCGGATGAACCTCACCTGAGATCCTGACGCGCGACTCAGTGCGGGTCTGGCTATACTCCGCGCCCGTCTTCCCTGCCCGCCCTGCCCAAAGGCGATGCGCATTGCGCGTTGCACGTACCGGCTGTGCCATCCGAGCCCATGATCGAAAAGCTGCGCAACATCGCCATCATCGCCCACGTTGACCACGGCAAGACCACCCTGGTTGATCAACTCCTCAAGCAGTCCGGCACCATGGGCGATCGCGCCATGATTCCGGATCGGGTCATGGACTCGAACGATCTCGAAAAAGAACGTGGCATCACGATTCTGGCCAAGAACACAGCCATTCGCTGGAATGACTGGCGCATCAACATCGTCGACACCCCGGGACACGCCGACTTCGGTGGCGAGGTCGAGCGCGTGCTGAGCATGGTCGATTCGGTGCTGCTGGTGGTCGATGCCATGGACGGACCGATGCCGCAGACGCGCTTCGTGACTCAGAAGGCCTTCCAGAAGGGCCTGAATCCGATCGTGGTCATCAACAAGATCGACCGCCCCGGCGCGCGCCCGAACTGGGTGGTGGACCAGGTCTTCGATCTGTTTGATCGCCTGGGTGCCACCGAGGAACAGCTCGATTTCCCGGTGATCTACACCTCGGCGCTGAATGGCTACGCCAGCCTGGATTCGGATGCCCGCGAAGGCAACATGGATCCGCTGTTCCAGATCATCACCGAGCGCGTTCCGGCGCCGCCGGTGGATCCGGATGGTCCGTTCCAGATGCAGATCAGTCAGCTGGCCTATTCCAGCTACGTCGGCATCATCGGCATCGGTCGCGTGCAGCGCGGACGGGTCAAGACCAATACGCAGATCGTCGCCATCGATCGCGAGGGCAAGAAGCGCCCTGGTCGCATTCTCCAGGTGCTCGGCTTCATGGGTCTGGAACGCACTGAAGTGCCCGAAGCCCAGGCGGGCGACATCATCGCCATCACCGGCGTCGAAGGCATCAGCATTTCCGACACGCTGTGTTCGCCGGACATGCCGGAGGCGCTGCCGACCCTGACGGTCGATGAACCCACCATCAGCATGTTCTTCTGTGTCAACTCCTCGCCCTTCGCCGGCAAGGACGGCAAATTCCTGACCAGCCGCCAGATCCGCGATCGCTTGATGCGTGAGTTGATGCACAACGTCGCCATGCGGGTGGACGACACCGAGGATGCCGACAAATTCCGCGTTTCCGGTCGCGGCGAGCTGCACCTGTCGATCCTGATCGAGACCATGCGTCGCGAAGGTTATGAACTGGCGGTCTCGCGACCGGAAGTCATCGTCAAGGAAATCGACGGCGTGATGCAGGAGCCATACGAGCTGCTGGTCATCGATCTGGAAGAGCAGTATCAGGGTGGCGTGATGGAGCGACTGGGCATCCGTCGCGCCGAAATCCGCAACATGGAACCGGACGGCAAGGGTCGTACCCGACTGGAATTCCTGATCCCCTCACGCGGCCTGATCGGTTTCCAGACCGAATTCCGCACGCTGACCGCTGGCACCGGCCTGATGTTCCACACCTTCGAGCATTACGGCCCGCAGGTGAAGGGCGCCATCGCCAAGCGCCCCAACGGCGTCATGATCAGCAACGGCACCGGCACGTCGCCGGCCTATGCCCAGTACGCCATGCAGGAACGCGGACGTCTGTTGATTCCCGAAGGCGCCGAGATCTACGAAGGCCAGATCGTGGGCATTCACTCCAAGGACAATGATCTGGTGGTCAATGCGCTTCGCGCCAAGCAGCTGACCAACTTCCGGGCCTCGGGCAAGGATGACAACCTGATGCTGACACCGCCGGTCAAGTTCTCGCTGGAGCAGGCGCTGGAGTTCATCGAAGATGATGAACTGGTCGAGATCACCCCGCATGCGGTGCGTCTGCGCAAGAAGCTGTTGACCGAAAATGACCGCAAGCAGGCGTCGCGCAAGGGCTGAGAGTTTCGTCAATGAGTGATCTGCTGCATGCCTTCGTATTGCCGCAGCTCGGTGTTCGTGGCGCCGCCGTGCGCCTGGAAGCGGGTTACCGGCAAGTCCTGAGCCACCAGCCCTATGTCGCCAGCGTGGGCCGCTGGCTCGGCGAGGCGCTGGCTGCAGCCAGCCTGCTGGTCACCGGCATCAAGTTCAACGGCCGGCTGTCACTGCAGCTGCAGGGCGGAGACGCGCTGCAACTGCTGTATGTGGAATGCACCAGCGACGGCGATCTGCGCGGCATTGCCCGCGCCGCCGACACCGATGTCGACTGGACCGGCGGATTCGCCGCGGCAGCGCATGGCGCGGTGTTGGCGATCACGCTGGAGCCCTACCAGAATTCCGAGCGTTATCAGGGCATTGTCGCCCTGTCCGGCGATTCTCTGGCGGAAACCCTGGAAGGCTATTTCGAGCAGAGCGAGCAGTTGCCGACCCGGCTGCTGCTGGCGGGTGATGGCGAGCGCGCCTGCGGGCTGTTGCTGCAGCGTTTGCCCAGTGAGGGCGGAACCCGCCACGAGATCGATCCGGATGCCTGGAATCGGGTGCTGCACCTGCTCAACACCGTCCAGCCTGACGAGCTGTTGGCCACGCCCAGCACGGAGCTGATCCATCGTTTGTTCCATGACCAGCAGCGCCTCGATGCCGACCCCGTGCCCCTGCACGTACGTTGCCGCTGCTCACGTGAGAAAGTGGCCGATGTGCTGCGTCGCATCGGACAAGACGAGGCGGCGGCGGCTGCCGAACAGCTCGGTCACGCCGAAATCGTCTGTGAATTCTGCGGCAAGACCTACCATTTCGATGCCATCGAGATCGCCCAGCTGTTCAGGCCGGAACCGCCCGTCGATGCACCGGAACGTCCGCAATAGTCAGCACCCGAATATCGTTGTCGGCGGGGTCGATCTGGCCGCTGCAAACTTAAAATTTGCTTTAGGAATCTGCCCTTGTTGCCTGTTTCTGCTATCGTTGGCACAAAATGAATGGGCAAATTCCTGAACACTGGGAACTACCCGACCTGGCACTGGTCAAAGCATTAGAAGACGAGGCAGCCCCGATGCCCGCACCGACCATGACACTCAAGACGCTGACATCTGCAATCGCGCTGACCGTGGCCTCGACAGCCGCGTGGTCGCAGTCTTTTGATTCGACGCCGCTCCCCCTGATTGTGCCGGACCAGGCACATCCCTCGCCATGGCCGCAAGCCGCGGACGGCAGCACCTGGGTCCCGGTGTTCGTCTTCGGCGGTGGCGATTCAATCGGCCTCGGCAACGCCTATGGCAGTGAATCGGCAGGCAATGTCCTGGTGGGCGTGGCTCAGGTGCGCAGTCGCACCGTCAGTGGCGGGGAGACCTTCACCGTGGCGCCGTCGCTGCGCTGGCGCCTGAACGAGAATGCGAGCTTCAATGCCGCCATGACGGTGACCGATTTCGTGCCTTGCCGCAGCCTCATGCAGGCGCCGCTGGCACCGCTGCAGTCGGATGCCTGCGAGAGCTTCTCGGGCCACCGTTCGTCCTCGGCGCTGGGCGTGTCCGGATCGCTCGACCTTGGCCGCACCAGCTTCACGCTGGGATACAGCGAGAGCCCGGCGATCTGGGTGTTGCCCGGCAGCATCGGCCCGGCGGCGGCAGTGTCCACGCCTCAGGCTGCCCTGCCGCTGGCGCCCCTGGCCAGCCAGCACGTGGATCCGGTGCGCACGGTCAGTCTGGGTGGTGAGCTGTCACTGTCAGAGCAGTCGCGTTTGGGCGTGGCCCTGGCCATGTCACGTCTGCCCATGCTCGAAAACAGCCCGGACATCGGCCGCGTGCAATTCAGCGTGGCCTATGGCGATTTCAGCGCCGGCATGGCCGCGCAGATGATCCGCAAGGGCATCCAGACCGTCAGCCCCTGGTGGGCCAGCATGGATCTGGGTGTCAGCTGGCGCACGCCTTGGTCCGGCATCATTTCGGTAGGCGCCCGCAATCTGTTCAGCAGTGGCGAGCCGCCGAAGCTCGGCAACTCGCCAGTGGCCACCGCCAATGAAACCGATGCCTTCAGCCGCACGCCCTATGTGCGCTACGAGCAGGATTTCTAGGCGGGGCGCCTGCCTCGCAACAGATCTGAAGCGGCAGGCACCATGAAGGAATCACCAGCCAAGGAAATCTGGTGCCAGTCTTTGCAGATGGCGTCTGCCGGCAGCCGACAGATGGGCAAGACCCAGGTGCGCCTTCGGCTTACCTGGGCTAGCAGCTGATCCGCAGAATTCTGTCGACGGCGAGGCCAGGCCCCGCCGCCGAGGATCCCATCGAACTCACCAATGACGATGCTGACGGTCATGTTTCTGCCGGGCAATCGCGACACTGGCGCGATTCTGCTTGCCCTGCAGCCTGACCCGCTCGCGCGCCGTCACCACGCCGTCGGCCTTGGCCCGGGCCTCGGCATTGGCAATATGCTGCTGACGCGCCGCCAATCGCGTGGCTTCCGGCCCGGTCAGTGCTCCGCTGGCTACACCTTGCTCGATCCGCTGCCACTGCCGATCCTGGCGGGCGTCCACTCGCGGGGTACCTGCGAAAGCACTGCCGGCCATGACCAGCAACAGTGCAGCGGCGGCCAACTGGGTCTTGATGTTCATGTCTGACTCCTGACGATGGCGGGCGACCTGCCCGCTTTCACCTCATTCAACGCAGCCCGTCGACACCAGTTGACCCGCAGAACTGCGACACGCGACTCGGTTCAGGATGGCCTTCAGCTACGCGGATTCCGTTCCCGCAACGCAGCAGCGCCGCAAATTCCCGGCTTGGCAGCTGCTTCCAGACGAGCAAGCATCGCCAGTTTGCGCCATCATCGGCCGCCGGAACGGGACAGCGCCGCGCGCGCCCGACGACGATCCGCACAGAACATCGGGAGCCGCCATGCAAGCCGCAGCCGCACCACCGCAACTCACATTCCGAGCCGTCACGCTGTCGATCATTCTTGCCGTGGTGTTGGCGGCCGCGAACACCTATCTGGGACTGTTTGCCGGCCTGACCATCGCTTCGGCGATACCAGCGGCGGTGGTGTCGATGGCGGTACTGCGCCTGCTGGGAGGCGGTCACATCCTCGAAAACAATATCGTCCAGACCGGCGCCTCGGCCGGTTCGTCGATTGCCTCCGGCGTCATCTTCACCATCCCAGCACTGCTGATACTGGGCTACTGGGACGACTTCAAGTACTCCTGGGTGCTGGCCATCGCCGGCCTTGGCGGACTGCTAGGCGTGCTTTTCTCGGTGCCTCTGCGGCGCTCGCTGATTGTTGACCAGGGCCTGGCTTTCCCCGAAGGCAAGGCTGCCGCCGAGGTACTCAAGGCAGGCGACAATCCCTCCGAAGGTGTGCGCCTGCTGGCCATTGCCGCTTTCCTGGGCGGCTTCGTCAAGCTGGCCGCAGGCAGCGGCCTGCGGCTGATCACAGATACCGCGGCGCATGCGACCTACTTCGGCAAGTCCATTGCCTACGTCGGCACCAATCTGTCGCCAGCACTGTTCGGCGTCGGCTATATCGTAGGACTCAACATCGGCATCGTCGTACTTGCCGGCGGCATTCTCGGCTGGAATATCGCCATGCCGATCTACAGCACCTTCTTCATGCATCTGGATCCGGCACTGGCCACAGCGGTCGTCGGCGCCAGCGCCGAAGATGCAGCCTACGCGATCTGGTCTGCACAGATACGATACCTGGGCGTGGGCGCCATGCTGGTGGGTGGCGTCTGGACACTGATTTCGCTGCGCAATTCGCTGTTTTCCGGCATCAAGAGCGGTCTCAAGGCCACCAGCAGTCTGGCCGGCGCAAAGCCACTGCACACCGACCAGGATCTGCCGATGAAGGCGATTCTGATCGGCATTGTCGTGTTCACCATTCCGCTGGCTCTGCTCTATCACGCCATCGTCGGCACCTGGGGTATCAGCCTGATCATGACCATCATCATGATCGTCGCCGGCTTTCTGTTTGTCTCGGTGTCCGCCTACATGGCCGGCCTGGTTGGATCCTCCAATAACCCGGTTTCGGGCATCACCATCTGCACCATCTTGTTTGCGGCGCTGGTACTGGTACTGCTGATGGGCCGCGATGCGGCCATTGGCCCGGTGGCAGCCATCATGATCGGTGCCGTCGTCTGTTGTGCCGCCTGCATTGGCGGCGACAATCTGCAGGACCTCAAGTGCGGCTATATCGTGGGTGCCACTCCCTGGCGACAAGAGGTCATGTTGGCCATCGGCGCGGTGTCCTCGGCGCTGGTCATGGCACCGGTACTGAACCTCTTGGTCAAGGCCTACGGCTTGGGGGTACCGACGGCCGAGCATCCGAATCCGCTGCTCGCTCCGCAGGCCAATCTGATGGCCTCGGTCGCCAAAGGCATATTCGGTGGCCAATTGCCCTGGGGAACCATAGCCGTGGGCGCCGGTATCGGTGTTCTGATCATCATCCTGGACAGCTGGCTGAAGGCGACCGGCAAGACCTTCCGCACGCCGGTATTGGCCTGCGCCGTGGGCATCTATCTGCCGATCGAGCTCAGCGTGCCGATCTTCTTCGGAGGGCTGGTGGCGCATCTGGTGGAGCGCCGTGCCAAGCTCAAGGCCGAAGATCACGAAGGCCGCGATCGGCTGCACCGCAAGGGCACGCTGTTCTCGGCGGGCCTGATCACGGGTGAGGCACTGATGGGCATCTTCATCGCCATTCCGATTGTCGTCGCCGGCCGCCCGGATGTGCTGGCCCTGCCCGAGAGCCTGCATTTCGGCGGATGGCTGGGACTGCTCATGGTCGCCGGCATTGCCTGGTTGCTGTATCGCGAGGCCCGGCCGCAGGCGAACTCGGCCTGAGCGGTCGCGACACAAGGTCGCTCCTACCCAGCGCATAGACTGCCCGTAGGAGCGCCCTTGCGGCGCGACCATCACCCACCGGGATCCGCAATCTTCGGCAGCTGACCGCCAGAATCTGCAACGCGGAGAACGCAGAGGGCCGCAGAGATCGCAGAGAGGAGCTGGATAGACCAAGTCCGCTCTCTCTGCGATCTCTGCGCCTCTTTGCGTTCTCTGTGTTGGGCTCCGGCCAGCAACCCGCCGCGGTTTCCGATTTTCGCGACGGCGTGGGACGCTGCGGTCGCGACACGAGGTCGCTCCTACCCAGCGCACAGATTGCCCGTAGAAGCGCCCTTGCGGCGCGACCATCACCAGGCGGGATCCGCAATCTTCGCCGGCTGACCGCCAGAATCGTCAACGCGGAGAACGCAGAGGGCCGCGGAGATCGCAGAGAGGAGCTGGTTGGACCAATTCCGCTCTTCTCTGCGATCTCTGCGCCTCTTTGCGTTCTCTGTGTTCGGCTCCGGCCAGCAACCCGCCGCGGTTTGCGATTTTCGCGACGGCGTGGGAGGTTGCGGTCGCGACACAAGGTCGCTCCTACCGAGCACTGATGGCCCGTGGGAGCGCCCTTGCGGCGCGACCATCACCAACCGGGATCCGCCATCTTCGCCGGCTGACCGCCAGAATCTCCAACGCGGAGAACGCAGAGGGCCGCAGAGAGGAGCTGGTTGGACCAATTCCGCTCTTCTCTGCGATCTCTGCGCCTCTTTGCGTTCTCTGTGTTCGGCTCTTGCCAGCAACCCGCCGCGGTTTCCGATTTTCGCGATGGCGTGGGACGCTGCGGTCGCGACACGAGGTCGCTCCTACGGCGGGTGGGCTGATCTGCGGTCGCGACACGAGGTCGCTCCCACCAGGACCTGTTACTCGCCGTCGATCTGGACGCGCTCGCTGCGTCGTCTGGCCAGGATGTTGAGGGCCTCGACACCGCCCGAGAAAGCCATCGCGAAATACAGATAGGCGCGCGGAATGTGGAAATCGAAACCGTCGGCGATCAGCGCCACGCCGACCAGGATCAGGAAGGACAAGGCCAGCATCTTCAGGGTCGGCCGGCGCTCGATGAACTCGGCGACGGGATTGGCGGCCAGCAGCATCACGCCCACCGACACCAGAATGGCCGTGACCATGATTGGCACATTGTTAACCATGCCCACCGCGGTGATCACCGAATCCAGCGAGAACACGATATCGATGACGGCGATCTGGATGATCGCGCCCCAGAAACTCGCGGCGGGCCGGGTCATGGGCTCGTCACTGCTGTCGCCTTCAACTTCGGCATGGATTTCCATGGTCGCCTTGACCAGCAGGAAAAGTCCGCCGACGATCAGCACCAGATCGCGGATGGAGAATCCCATCTCGCCGATCTTGAACAGATTGTGGGTCATGCCGGCCAGCCAGGCCAGACTGAGCAACAGCATGATCCGGGTCACGCAGGCCAGGGCGATGCCAAAGCGGCGGGCGCTGGGACGCTTTTCCGGGGCGAGTCGGCCGGTGACGATCGACAGGAAGACCAGGTTGTCGATGCCGAGGACGATCTCCAGTGTCGATAGCGTCAGCAGTGCTATCAGCCCTTCGGTGGTGAACAGCTGTTCCATCGAATCAGGAGCCCCCCAGGTATCGGGGAAGCAGAATCAAGGACCAGGTCACAACCACGTTGACCATGCACAGGAACACCGCCGCCGAGCCCATGTCCTTGGAGCGACCTGCCAATTCGTGGTACTCGGGCGTGGTCTTGTCGACGATGGCCTCAACCGCACCGTTCAGCAGTTCCACCGTCAACACCAGCAACAGCGAGCCAAGCATCAGGATCCGCTCGATGGCATCGGCGCCCAGGTACAGCGCCAAGGGCGCCAGGATCACGAACAGGTAGACCTCCAGGCGAAACGAGCTTTCAAAGCGGAAGGCCGCCCGCAGGCCTTGTGCCGAATAGCCCAGTGCCTTGATGACCTGTCTTGGTCCGCGCCCTTCGATACTGGCCATGTAGTCTTTTCTCAAACCGTCGCGCACGACCGGATCGCGAGTATCGCGATTGCTGGCGTCGGGGAAAGTTGCACTGAACGAGAGCTGCGCAAAAAATGAACGATCGGCATCGCGCAACATCTGGGTGAAACAGTCAGCCTGCAATGATCGCATCGTGCCCTTCGATCAACAAGCGCGAGACGTTGGCTTGAGACTTGCCCCGGTCCGCGCGAGTATCTGTTGTTTACCCTGTGGAGTCGCGCACGTGTTCAATGTGGAGAAACTGCTGGGCCAGATGCTCGCAGGCGGTGTAGGTCAGGGCCGGAGTCGGCGCCAATCCTCGATGATTCCGGGCGTCAGCAAGGCGCAGCTGGGCGTGGGTGTCATCGGCCTGGCCATGGCTGCCTGGGAGCACTACAAGGGTCAACAGAGTGCTGCCGGCAGCGCAGCACCGGTGAGCCCGGGCACTGCCATGCCACCGCCACCCCCGCCGGCCCCAGGGCTGCCGCCGGCAGCCTCGGCGCCACCGCCGCCGCCCATGCCGGCCGGCGCCCAGGAAAGCTCACCAGACCGCAACGCCGACGCCAGTCACCTGATCCGCTCGATGATCGCCGCCGCCAATGCAGATGGCCAGATTGATGCGCAGGAGCGCAGTGCCATCCTCGAACGCGCGCTCGAAGCTGGCCTTGATCCTGCCACCCAGCAATTCCTGATGGGTGAACTGCGCACGCCAGCCACGCTGGAACAGATTGCGGCGGCAACGCGTCCGGCGCTGAAACTGGAAACCTATGCGGCAGCCATGATTGCCATCACCATCGACACCGATGCCGAACGTGAATACCTGGATCGCCTGGCCGGCGCTTTGGGCCTGAGCGCAGAGGACCGCGAGCGCGTGCATCAACAATTGCAGCTGGGTTGAGCACGCAGCTGTCTGGCAACGCGCAGGTGCGGGTGATTCCGGCCCGCGAGTGAGGCGGGTCACGTTCTGACTCTGCAGTATCCGCCCCCCAGCCTACGCGCCAGGCACCATCCATTTCCCAATCATCGGAGAGCTTTGTCATGCACCAGTGGTACTTCAGCTACAACGGGCAGCAGATGGGTCCGCTCGAACATGCCGCTGCGGCAGCCCAGGCGCAGCGTGATCCCAGCGGTTTCTGCTGGCGCAATGGTTTCGCCGAGTGGCTGCCGATCGCCAATGTGGCAGAACTGCGCGCCGACGTTACACCGCAGGCGCTGATTCCGCCCCCGCTCGGTGCGCAGCGCGCCGACGAGATCGACTATGTCATCTACGGCGAAGACATGCAGTTCGTCGAGATCGAACTCGACCCCGGCGAGAGCTGCGTGGCCGAAGCCGGCACGCTGATGTTCAAGAATCCGGTGATCAGCATGGAGACCGTGTTCGGCGACGGCAGCGCCAAGGCTGCGAGCGGCGGCTTTCTCGACAAGCTGGTCGGCGCCGGCAAGCGCCTGATCACCGGCGAGAGTCTGTTCACAACCGTGTTCACGAATACCGCACCCAGCGGCAAGGCCAGGGCCGCCTTTGCCGCGCCCTACCCCGGCACCATCATCCCGATGACGCTGAGCAACTACGGCGGCACGATCATCTGCCAGAAGGATGCCTTCCTGTGCGCGGCCAAAGGCGTGCAGATCGGCATCTTCTTCCAGAAGAAGATCCTGACCGGCCTGTTTGGTGGCGAGGGCTTCATCATGCAGAAGCTCGATGGTGATGGTCTGGTGTTCGTGCACGCTGGCGGCACCGTGGTCGAACGCGAACTCAAGGCCGGCGAGACCCTGCAGGTGGATACCGGCTGCGTGGTGGCCCTGACCAGCAGCGTGCACTTCGATGTCGAACAGGTCGGCGGCATCAAGAGCATCCTGTTCGGCGGCGAAGGCCTGTTCTTCGCGCGCCTGACCGGCCCTGGCCACGTCTGGCTGCAGAGCCTGCCCTTCTCACGACTGGCCGGACGTATGTTGTCCGCAGCGCCGCAGCGCGGCGGCAGCAAGGGCGAGGGCTCGATCCTGGGCGGCCTTGGCGGCATCGTCGCGGGCGACAGGGACTATTGAGTTTGGCGATGCCGGTGAGCCTGGATCGCCGCCGCCCGCGCCTGATCGTGATCGGCGGCGGTTTTGCCGGACTCTGGGCGGTGCGCGCGCTGGCGCGGGCGCCGCTCGACATCGTGCTGATCGACCGCTGCAATCATCATCTGTTCCAGCCCTTGCTGTATCAGGTGGCCACAGCCGGTCTGTCGGCGCCGGCCATCGCCGCACCCCTGCGGCATATCCTGCGCCGACAAGCCAATACCACGGTGCTGATGGCAGAGGTCAGTGCGATCGATACGACCGGACGCCAAGTCCGGTGCAGCGACGGTGCCATCATCGACTACGACTATCTGCTGGTGGCCAGCGGCGCCACTCACGCCTACTTCGGGCATCCCGAGTGGGCTGCATTCGCGCCGGGACTGAAGACCCTGAACGATGCCATGGCCATCCGCGGCCGCATCCTCGGCGCCTTCGAACAGGCCGAGCGCTGCCCGGATCCAGAGGCGCGCAGCGCCTGGCTGAGCATCGCCATCATCGGCGCCGGACCGACCGGTGTGGAACTGGCGGGCACCGTGGCCGAGATTGCCCGACACACGCTGCGCAGCGAATTTCGCCACAGCGACCCAACCCGCGCCCGAGTACTGCTGATCGAGGCAGGTGCGCGGGTGTTGCCCGCCTTCGACCCGGTCATGAGCGAGAAGGCCCGCTTGCAGCTGCAAAAACTCGGTGTGGAAGTACACCTGGGCGCCCCGGTTTCCGCCATCGATGAGCAAGGGCTGATCGTCGGCAAGGACAGGCTGGCGGCGCGAACGGTGATCTGGGCGGCCGGTGTTGCCGCCTCACCGCTCGGCGCAATGTTGGGCGCGGACTGCGACCGCAGCGGCCGCGTGCTGGTATCCGCGGATCTGTCGCTACCCGGCCGCCCCGAAGTGTTCGTCGCCGGCGATCTCGCCAGCGTGAAGAACAAGGACGCGCCCGTGCCCGGCACGGCGCCGGCAGCCAAGCAGATGGGCAAGCACGTGGCGCAGGCATTGCAGCAACGCCTGCGCGGGCGTGAATCCAGCGCCTTCCGTTATCGGGACTTCGGCCTGCTGGCGACCATCGGCCGTATGGCGGCGGTGATCCAGTACGGTCGACTGAGGCTGTCCGGCCTGCCGGCCTGGTGGTTCTGGCTGGCAGCGCATGTGTACTTTCTGATCGGCTTCCGCAATCGACTGGTAGTACTGATCGACTGGGCCTGGGCCTACTGGACCCACGAGCGCTCCGCCCGGATCATCTTCGGCGACCGCGACAAATGCTGAACTTGGCAGGTTCAGGCGCCTGCGCGCCGGCGCTCCATGCTCGGTGGCGCACTGTGGGCGCTTTCGCGCTCATCGACCACGACCTGATCGCGACCGCCGTGCTTGGCGGCGTACAGGGCCGCATCGGCCCGCGCCAGCCAGCGTGACCAGTCCTCGCCCGCCCGCAGGCTGGCCACGCCGGCCGAAACGCGCACGCTGCCGCCAGGGCTGCGCAGGCTGGTACGGATGGTGTCCTGCAACTGAAACAGCAGCTGTTCCGCCCCGCGGCTGTCGGTGCCAGGCATCAACAGCACGAATTCCTCGCCGCCATAGCGATAGAGCCGATCCTGCTTGCGCGTGCCGCGCAGGATGAGCCGGGCAAACTCGGCCAATACCTGATCACCCGCCTTGTGGCCGTGCTCATCGTTGATGCGCTTGAAGTGATCGAGATCGAACATGGCCAACGAGTATTCCTGCCCGTCGCGGGCAAACTGCCGTGCTGCACGGGTGAGGTCCACGTCCATCAGCCGGCGATTGCCTGCATTGGTCAGGGGGTCGCGCGAGGCAAGCACTTCCAGTTGTTCACGTTGGGTGGCAGTGCGCTTGGCGAACAGGAAGGTGCAAACGCCGACGAGCGTGATGGTCACCAGGAAGGAAATCAGCTCCAGGCGTGAATCGAAGACGGCCTGATGGGTGGCTACCGACAGCACCAGAACCACATTCAGTGCCACCGCAAAGCGCCGTGTGGCCAGGAAGAAATTGGTCACCACCACCACGAACACCCAGAACAGGCCATGATGGCCGAACATCAGGGTGATGGCGGCGCAGCCCAGCGTATTGAAACAGGCCATCAGCAGCCCGGCACGACGCATGTTGCCGCTGATCCAGGCATAAGCCATGTTTCCAAGGATCGAGACGACGATCAGCGCGTCCACCAGGCCCAGCAGATACTCGCCCGCCGCGAATCGGTAGACCGCAAACGGGAAGATGCCCAGCGCCGAGTAGCCACCGAAGAAGGTGATGATGGCCAGATCAAAATCGCCTTTCAGGCGTTCGAGCATGCTCTCCGATCCCCCGTCACGGCTCGCATTCGTCCTGCGAGTGTCCGGCCTCGGCCCGGGATATGCAAGTGACTATTCATCTCGATTTCACGGTGGGGCGTCTGCGCCGCAGGCGCAATTCCGATCGGAGGTTCACGACTGCGCCGGAATCGGCGATGCTTGCGCCCCCGCATAGCCTGAGCCGCCGGCGACGCCCATGTCCGTAGCCCTAGTCCTGTCGATCCTCCTGCAGACCATCTGCGTGGTGCACGTGCTGCGCACAGGACGGCCGTACTGGTGGGTCTGGGTCATCATCTTCGGCTCCTTTGTTGGCGTGGCCGTCTATGCCCTGACGCAGATGCTGCCGGACCTGCAGAACGATCCGCGCGCGCGCCAGGCGGCCAAGGGCATTGCCAAGACCATCAATCCGGAGCGGGATCTGAGGCGCTTGCGCGAAGAACTGGCGCGCGCCGACACCGTGCAGAACCGCATGCGCCTGGGTGCCGAATTTCTGGAACTGGACGAGCCGGCCGAGGCTGAAGCCGTGTTTCGCGAGTGCCTGCGCGGCCTGCACGCCGAGGACCCGGATATCCTGCTGGCGCTGGCGCAAGCGCAGTTTGCCCAGGACAAGGCGCAGGACACCCACGACACACTGAATCACCTGATCCGGGCCAATCCGGACTTCAAGTCGCCTGAAGGTCACTTGCTCTATGCGCGCACGCTTCAGCAGCTGGGGCGCGATCAGGAGGCTCTGGCGGAATACGAAGTGCTATCCGACTCCTATCCCGGTGAGGAGGCTCGCGTACGCAAGGCCGAGCTGCTGCGTCAACTGGGCATGGAGGGCGATGCCCGCACCGTGCTGGAAACGGTGCTGTCACGCAGCAAGTTGGCTCCGGCCTTCTACCGCAAGGCCCAGCGCGAGTGGATCCACCGCGCCAAACAGCTGCTGAAGGACTGATTCGGGGATACGGGCCCGCCGGCGACGGCACCGCTGCGCGTTCATGGCCGTCCCAGCACCGCCAGCAGGGTTGCCACCAGGCGTTCTGGCCGCACCGGCTTCAGCAGATGGGCGCGGAAGCCGGCCTCCACGCTTAGGGCCAGATCCTCCGGGGTGCCGCGCCCCGTCAACGCGACCAGCGGCAGTTGTGGCTGCTGCAATTGCAGTGTCTGCGCCAGCTCAACGCCGCTCATGCCAGGCAGGTCCCAATCGATCAGTGCCAGCGACAGAGGTTGCTGCTGGGTGAGGATCAGGGCGCTGAGCGCATCGGCAGCCAGATGCACCCGCGCGCCGAGCGCACCCAGCTCCTGCAGCAGCAGTTCGCGCGCGACCGGATCATCGTCCACCACCAGAACCGCTCGCCCCGACAGGGACGCTGGCGCTGCGCCATCAACCATTGCCCTCGGCAGGTCAGTGGCAGCGCCTGATTCAGATGCCAGCATCAGGTTGAGGCTGAACACGCTGCCCTGTCCAGGCGTGGATTCGACGCTGAGACTGCCGCCCATGCGCTCGGCCAGGCTGCGGCTGATCGCCAGCCCAAGACCCGTTCCCGGTGCCGCGCGCTGGTCCCCGACGCGCTCGAATGGACGGAACAAGCGGTTGGCCTGATCCGCGCTCATGCCCGGTCCTGAGTCGCGCACCCGCAGCTGCAACTGATCGCCGGCACGCTCGGCGTCGATGTCGACACCACCACGAGGCGTGAACTTGATCGCGTTGCTGAGCAGATTCTCGACGATCTGCAGCAAGCGCGGCGGATCGACCAGCACCCGCCAGGTCGGATTGATGGTGGTCCGGAACCAGAGCCCGCGTTCGGCTGCCTGCTGCGAATAGCGCGCCAGGGTTGCATCGAGCAGTTCAGCGAGTGTCACCGCCTGCAGCGGCAGCCGCTCAGCCCCGGCCTCGAGTCGGCTCCAGTCGAGCATGTCGTCGAGCAGATTCAGCAGCTGCCGGCCAGCGTCGTTGAGCAATTGCAGATGGCGTCGCCCGGTTTCCGGCAGAGGCTGTTCACCGAGCAGGCGCCCCATGCCGAGCACGCCATTGAGTGGATTGCGGATTTCATGGCTGAGCTCGGCCACCAGTGCCGTGCGCTCCGTCGCCAGCTGTTCGGCCCATTCGGCCTGACGTTGGGTCTCGCGCCAGCGCTCAGCGCTGCGCCGACGCAATTGCCGCCAGCGTTCGATGACCGCCACCGACAGCACCAGCAGCAGCGCGTATGCGGCCAGAGCCCAGCCACTGCGCCACCAGGGCGGGAGAACGGTGAACGCCCATTCGAGCGTGTTCACGGCGGCTCGGCCATCACCGTCCCAGGCGCGGATCTGCAGGGTGTAGTCGCCGTCGGAGAGCCCACCGAATCGGCGCTCGGGATCGGCACTGGGTTCGGTCCAGTCATCTTCCCAGCCCGCCAGGCGAAAGCTGAATCGTTGGGCATGGGTGCGCGCCAGCGTGTTCAGGCGTACCGACAGCAAGAGTTCACGCTCATCGGGCTGCAGCTCGGCGCGCCCAAACGGCTGCAGCTCGCGCGGGCCATCGGGGCCATCCACATGGATCTGCTCGAAACGCAGGCGCGCAGGCACCGCCGGAGCCGAGGCCATGGCAGTATCGACGCTGATCAATCCGGCCTCGCCGCCTATCCACAATCTGCCGTCGGGTTCAGCCAGAAAGGGCCGATCGCTGAATTCGCGTGAGGGCAGACCGTCCCGGCCATCAAAAGTCTCCAGACGATCCTGCTCGGGGAAATAGCGGAACAGACCCTGCGGCCCGGCCATCCACAGCGCGCCTTGCTGCAGCCACATGCCGCCCAGAGTCTGAAATTCGGCGAAGGCGCGCGGAGCGCGTCGGGCATCGCGATAGAGACCGCCGCGCCACAGGTAGTGCACCAAAGTGCCATCGACGAAGGCAAAAATGCCACCGCCGCCATCGACGCTGTAGGCATCCACCCGCGCCGTGGGCAACAGGGACTGCCAGCAGCGGCAATCCGCATCCAGTCGCAGCAGGGCCCGATCCGTGGCGACCCACAGCTGACCGTCCAGTCCCTGGCCCAGTTGCTGGACTTCAGTGCCGATAAGACCGTTCTCGCCGAAGAGGTGCCGCTCAGGCTCGCCAGTGCGCGGATCGATCGCATTCAGCCCGGCGCCCATGGAGGTGGCCCAGATGCGGCCATCGTGGTGCTGGTAGAGCAGATCGACATTGCCATCGACCAGTTCGTTGGCCGACCATTGCTGCAACAGGCGCAGACCACCATCGGCTTGAGGCTGCAGTCTGAGCAAGCCTCCTTGATGTCCCACCCAGAGTTCACCGCCGCTCGCCAGTACCGCCCAGACCCGCCATTGCCCGGTGCCGGGCAGCGGCACGGCCTGAATGCGGCCGGTCGTGGGCGTCAGGCGGTGCAAGCCGGCGCCGAGGGTGCCAATCCACACCAATCCGTCGGCATCACGGGCAATCCCGCGCACCCGCCCGTTCAGCAGTCCGCTGCGGGCCAGTGGATCCGGCTGCCATACCGCGAAGCGATCGGCCGATCTCGGCAGGTGCAGCAGTCCACCACCGCTGGTACCGAACCACAACCCGCCACTGTGATCGATCAAGGCAGTGCGCATGCCCTCGGCCGGAATACCGCCACGGCTGCCCGGGGTATAACTCAGCCTTTGCTCGACGCCGTCCAGCACATGAAGCATCTCGCCGCTCCCGCCGATCCAGTCGCCGCGGGCATCGGCCAGGAGCAGTCTGGCCCGACCGGGCAATGCCAGCTGTGAGAGCTCCTGACACTGTAGCGGCTGGGAGCCTTCGATGCTGCACAGGCGGCCATCCGAGGTACTGAACCAGGGCCTACCTCGACGCTGGGCGATCGCGAATACCGGCAGCGGATCCGGGCCGAGAGCGGCATCGGGGGCGCTGAATCGGGCGCTGTGCGGGTCGAAACGCAGCAGGTGCTTGTCCATCGTACCCAGCCACAGCGCACCGGCCTGGTCGAGCGACAGATCGAGAATATGGCCGCCTCCCAGATCTGCAGGGATGGAATGCTGTGCCACGACCTTGCCATCCAGATTCAGCTCCAGCAAGCCCGAACCATAAGTGCCTACCCACAGACGCCGGTCATCGCCGGCCAACGCCCAGGCTTCCAGCTGTTCGGCCTGCAGCATCGCCGCCAGGTCGAAACGGAGAAAATCATCACTCTCGGGGCGCCAGCGGGCCAACTGCCCACCCTGGGTCGTCACCCAGAGCTGTTGCCTGCCATCGATGGTCATGGCTTCCACCGAGATCGAAGCCAGCGCGTTGGGCCTATCCTGACGCGCGGGATAGCTCTTCATCACCTGCCCGTCAAAACGCACCAGTCCATTGGCCGTGCCGATCCAGACACGGCCCTCGGCGTCCTCGGCCAGCGCCTGGATCTGCTGCGAGGGCAGTCCATCTTCGGTGCCGATGTGCCGGAATACTGGATCGGAGATAAGTGGCTCGGCAGCCACGGCTTGCAATAGGCAGGCCTGGACGACGAACATCAGTCCCATGGCCCAACCGCAACCGCCAGATTCTGCACCCGCCATCTCCGCAGCCCCCCGTAGCCTGCGCATCCGCCTGTTGCTGGCCGCCATCGTCGTCGCCAGCGCTCTGGGTCTGATCCTGTCGGCCATCTACGCCACCGATGCCGCCCTCTCGATCATAGAACGGCTGCAGCGGCTCCCTTTGTGGCTAGGAGTGCTCACCGGCGGCTTTGTCTCAGCGCTGGTGCTGGTGACCGGCTGGCTGCTGTGGCGGCTGCTGCATCCGCGGCGCCAGGGGCCGGCAGCGGTGTCCAAGTCCATCGACCGGCCATCGATCGAGGCCCGCATTGCCAACCCGGCGCTGCAGGGGCTTGCCGATCCGCTCAAGGCCGAGCTGGTGGAACTGGATCAGCGAGCGGCGCTGGAGCAGGTCTTCGTCGCCCTGTTCGGCGATGTCAGTGCCGGCAAGAGTTCGCTGATCCGGGCGCTCGTGCCCGGCAGCGAAGCCCGCGTCGACGTGCTCGCCGGCACTACCCGCAGCGTGCGCCACTACCAGGGCACGCTGTCGGGTGGGCAAACCCTGATGCTGGCGGACGTGCCCGGCACCAGCGAATGGCACGGCGAGAGCCGCGCCGTCGCCGCCCGTGAAGAAGCGCTGCGTGCCCATGTGGTGGCCTACGTCTGCGACGGCGATCTCAGCCGCACCCAGGCCGAGGAACTGGCCTGGCTGGGCCAGTTCCACAAGCCGGTGTTGCTGCTGCTCAACAAGTCCGATCGCTATCGCCCCGAAGAGCTGGCCGCGCTGCGCCAACGCCTGCAGGAGCGCACCGGCGTGAAGCCTCTGGCGATTTCCGCTGGCGGCTCGGAGACGGTGGACGTGCGCGCTGCCGATGGCACGATCAGCACTCGGGAGCGCCCGCGCGCGCCGCAGATCGAGCCGCTGCTGGAGGCGCTGAGCGACATCGCCCGGCGTGGCCCACAGGCCTACGAGAAGGGCCGTCAGCACGCTGTGCTGGGTGCGCTCGACCTCAAGCTGGACGCGATCGAATCCGACGAACGTCGGCGGCGGGCGGCCACGCTGGTGCGCGAATACGCCCGCAAGGCGGCGCTGGGGGCGATGGCCGCCGTGGCCCCGGGCAGCGATCTGGTCATCCAGGGTGTACTCGCCTCGCGGCTGCTGTCGGAACTCACCCAGCTCTACCAGGTGCCGATGCGCAGCATCGATCTGGACAACTTCATCGAGCTGGCCGGCGGCCGATTGCGCGGCACCTCGGCACTGATACTGGCCATCGCCGGCAACGCCCTCAAGGCCTTTCCAGGCCTCGGCACCCTCGGTGGCGGTCTGATCCATGCGGTCGCCTACGCCATGATCTTCGACAGCCTCGGAAAAGCCGTGGCCGATACTCTCGATCGTGGCCAGGGATTTGATCGGCAGCAGGCCCTGGCCCAGTTCGACAGCAGCCTGTCGGACCGCAGCCGACTGCTGCAGCTGGCCCCGGACATGCTGAAACTGGCGCTGGACGTGCGCAAGGAAATCGAGTCGCCGCCACAGACCCGGGAGACACCGTGAGCAGATCTCTGGCCCTGTTGCTGCTGTGCCTGGCCGGCATCACCGCGGCCACCGCGGCGCCCGTCGACTATCGCTTTGATCCAGTGCATTCGCAACTGCTGTTCTTCGCCGATCACATGGGTTTCTCGACCTCGATCGGGCGCTTCACGCGCTGGCAGGGCGAGTTCAGCTACGACCCCGACAACCCCGCTGCCAATCGGGTCGATGTCAGCATCGACATAGATTCGCTGGAGATGGGCGACGCCACGTGGAATCGCACGCTGCTCGGCCGCAAATGGTTTGCCGCCGAAGCGTTTCCGCAAGCGCGCTTTGTCAGCCAGCGCTTCGAGACCATTGACGGCGAACACGCCATCATCCACGGCGAGCTGACACTGCGCGGCCACAGCGGTGAAGTGGCGCTGGCCGTGCGGATCAACCGCCAGGGCATCCACCCCTACACGCTGAAGGACACGGCCGGCTTTTCGGCTACCGCCACGCTCAGCCGATCAGCGTTCGGCCTCGATGCCCTGCAGGGCACACTGGCAGACACCGTCGAACTGCGCATCGAGGTTGAAGGCCAGCGCCTGAACTCGGTCAATCGCCGCCCGCGCAAGCGCTAGCAAAGGCCCCATCGATGAATTCCGACGTACAGACCCCGCAGCAGCATCGCCATCTGGCGCAAACCGTGGACAGTCTGCGGGCCCTGATCGACGATCCGGCGCTGCCGGCCGAGGTACGGCGGGCGCTGGAACCCGAGTTCGCCGAGATTGAACGCCTGATCGACAAGCTCGAACAGGGCGAGTTGCACGTGGCGGTGTTCGGTCGCGTCAGTGTCGGCAAGTCGGCGCTGCTGAATGCGCTGATCGGTCAAAGTCATTTCACCGTGGGCGTGCTGCATGGCACCACCACGGCGCGCGAAAGCGCCCAGTGGCAACGTATCGGCGACTCCGGGGTACATCTGATCGACACCCCGGGCATCAATGAGATCGACGGCGCCGAGCGTGAGCGTCTGGCCCGACACGTGGCCGGGCGCTCGGATCTGGTGATCTTCGTGGTCGATGGCGACCTGACTGCCACCGAGGGCGAGGCCCTGAAGGAACTCGCCGCCACTCGCCGGCCGATGTTGCTGGTGTTGAACAAGGCCGATCGCTACCTCGCGGCCGAGCGCGAAGCATTGCTGGAAAGACTGCGCGTCTACACCCAGGGCCTGTTGCGCCCGCAGCATGTCATCGCCGCCAGCGCCCTGCCGGCACCGCGTCGGGTGATCCGCGTCGAGGCCGATGGCAGCGAGAGCGAATCGATGGAAATACCGCCGCCGGATGTGGCCAGCCTGCGCGCCACCGTGTTTGATGTGCTCGCCAGCGAAGGCAAGACCCTGGCCGCGCTCAATGCCGGTTTGTTCGCCGGGCGCCTGAGCGACGAAGTCGGCAAGCGTCTGACCGAAGTCCGTCGCGACGTCGCCGACAAGCTGATCCGCAACTATGCGTTGGGCAAGGGCGTGGCCGTGGGCCTGAACCCGGTGCCGCTGACCGACCTGGCCGCCGCAGCCGGCTTCGATGTGGCGCTGGTCACGCACCTGGGGCATGTCTATGGCCTGCCTTTCACCAAGGCTGAGGCTGGCGAACTGGTACTGAAGATTGCGGCACAGATCGCGCTGCTGATGGGGGCCATCTGGGGCGTGAACGTGCTTGCCAGCGCGCTCAAGGGCATCAGTGTTGGACTATCCACTGCGCTGACCGCAGGCGCCCAGGGGGCACTCGCCTATTTCTCCACCTACATCACCGGACGCGCTGCCCAGGCCTATCTGGCCAACGGCAAGAGCTGGGGCGAACGCGGACCCAAGCGGGTGGTCGAGGACATCCTCGGCAGCCTGGACCGGGATTCCATCCTGCGCGACGCCCGCGCCGAAATCCTCGCGCGTCTGCGCAACTGAGGCGGGCCAGCAACGCGTTTCGCAACCCGAGGTGACTCGCGCAGCGGTTCACCGGCCAGCCAATTCGTCTGAAAGCCCGGGCCGCGCGAAGCCCGGCCCGGGCACCATCAGAACAACAGGCTATCAGCCCTTGACCGCCTCACCGACACGCTTGGCAGCAGCCGCCTTGTCAGCCGGCTTGCCGCGCTTGTCGACCACCAGCGAAGGCGTACCCGGCTCCAGCATCTGCAGTGACTTCAGGAACTCGATGATCTCGGCCTGACCCTGCGCTCCCAACTGCTCGAAGGCCACGCGCGAGGCAGCCGCTTCGCCACCGTGGGCCATGATGGCCTCGGTCAGCGTGGTCAGATCGCCGCGATGGCCATAGGGCGCGGAATTGCCGGCATCCCACAGGCGTCGAGTCAGGAACACTTCGGTTGAGATACCGCCCTGCACCACCTGCTCGTTGCAGTAGTGACGAACCTGCGCATCGCAGAGATTGTGGCGCTTGAGATCGGTGTAGGCGCGGACATTGATGCCACCACCGGCAGCGGCCTCGAAGCGCGGCAACTGACCCTGGGTGGTCATGTCGAAACTGAACACCTGCGCGACTTCGTTGGGCTTCAGGTTGCCATCCGGGTTGTACGGATTGGGCTCGGTGAACTGGGTGGTATTCAGTTTCAGGGACGGCACGTGGCAATCGGCGCAACCGACGGTTTCGAACTTGCGTTCACCGCGGATGACCGCACGCAGCGCACCGACGTCGTCCGGCAGCACCTGCCCCGGCGTATTCAGCGCGGCCTGATAGATGGTGGTCGCAGTGATGTCGCCCACGGTCAGCTCATCGGCGACGCCGTCCTGATCGAAATCGGCAGTGCCAGTGCGGGCGGCGCCGAAGCGCTCGACCGACTGCATGCCGTGGTGGTGGTTCATGGCGTTGTTGGTGAACTCGCGCAAGGAGATCACCGCGCCCTTCTGGTGGAAGGGACGAAGGATCAGATCGGCATTGATGCCCTCGATCTCGCTGGTGTCCACCGTGCCGTCGGCATGGGCGGTGACGAAGCCGAAGTTCACGTTCTTGGTGGTCAGGGCCAGACGCGTGGTGCGGCCGGTGCCTCGCGCGGCGCTGAGCGCCTGTTCACGGATCATCTGCAATTCCGCGGTCATTTCACGAGCGAGCATCTCGATGCCGGCCGTGCCCTGCATGCCCAGCGTATTGCGATCGTTGCTGAACTGGGCGTTGACCGATTCAGTGACCGGATCCAGGGTTTGCGCCAGCACGAAGACATTGGCGACGATGTCGCCGCCGCCGCCGGAGAAAGGCTGGTTGTGGCAACCGGAGCAGGAATTGGATTCGGGGGCCGAGGTGCGGATGAAAGCCGGTGCGCTACCGGGCACACGCGCGGCGCCACCGCCGGTCGTACCCGGCCGACCCTGACCGTCGAACATGTTGAACTTGGCCTGGAACAGCAGCTTGCCCTGGGCAAAGAGCTGATCGAAGGTCACCGCACCGTTGTCGATCTGGGCTTGATCCAGATGATTTTCAACGATCGGGCCATCGCCGATGGTGACGGCCGATGCTGCGATCCACGGCACCAGGCCGGCAGCCAATGCCAGAGTCAGATGGGTCTTGCGCATACTCGTCTCCTGCAGATTTGATGGGACGCGGCCCTCGCTCCCGAAGAGGACGGTGGGTCTACGTCATGAGGCGCTTCGCTACACGCCGGTGCTTTGCAGCCTATGCGAATTCACAGAGAATAGACGTAAATAAACGTCGTGTGAACGCCACTGGTCTGCAACACACGCTATTCCCACCGACGCTGGCTGGGTGCAGGCGCACGGTACGCATCCGTATCGAACCCGATCAGGGATTGGCACTACATTTTGCCTACCACAGCCCGCATCTGAGTGCTGACCCTGAACTCGGCGACGCCCATCGCACCGCCTTCCAGGCCGCCTGCCAGCATGCCGACGCCGATCAGGTGGATCGTTTGCTGGCCTGGGTCAGGCAGCCGCGCGGCGGGGCTTGACCGGTCTTGCGGGAAGGCTTGAGAGCACGAGGGCGTGAGGGCACGAGGGCGAGAGGGCACGAGGGCACGAAAAATCAAGAGCTGCGATGCCTGCTCAAGCGTGCCCTCTTGCCCTCTTGCCCTCTTGCCCTCGTCAACGCACCCTGGCGTACTCAACCCCCTTGAGCTTGCGCACGAAGTTCGAACCCATCAGCAGCGACGGCGTGTAGAAGCCCGCATGCGGACCGATGTCGGTGGCCAGGAAGCGAGCGATCCGGAGGGCCGACATCGCCGTCAGCGCGTAGCCATTGGGCGTGGTCAGCGTGGCCGCGCGCACATCGCCGCGCGGATTGCGCACCTCTCCGTAGACATAGGCGTGGCATTCACCGCGGCGCTGCGCCGAAGGCCCTTGGACGCTGGCTTCGACCCGGCGCTTCAGCAACCACTGCACCGGTGCCAGACCCAGCAGGGGCGTCAGCCAGCGCAGGCGTCGCAGATTGGTGATGGTGCGCGGCGGCATCGCCATGTAGACCTCGATATTCTGAATGCCGGTGCTGACAAATGCCGTGTAGACATCGCCCCAGGGGATGGTCACGCACTGACGACTGCCGCGCGGAAAGTTGATCTCGCGGCGCTTGTAGCCGAGCGGCACGCGGATCAGCTCGCCGTCGCGGCGGATGCGGCCACCCTTGCCCAGTCCCTCGATGCCGGTCAGCGCCGTACCGCGGCTGGGGCCACCCTCGGCGTCGAAAGCCAGCAGCAGCTCGTTGGCATCGGGCAGATCCTCCCGGAGCATGGCTGCCAGACAATCGGTGGGCACCACGTCGAATCCCACGCCCGGCACCAGCGCCACGCCATGCTTGCGCGCGGCACCGTCGTTGGCATGGGCATAGGCAAAGACGTCGATCTCGCCGGTGATGTCCAGATAATGCGTGCCTACCTGCAGGCAGGCGGCAATCATCGGCGCGGCGGTCTGCGAGAACGGACCGGCGCAATGGAGCACGGCGCGCATACCCTCCAGACCGCGACGCAGCGCCTGGGTGTCGGACAACTCGAAGCTGCGATGCGGCAGGCCGAATTCGAGTGCCACCGACTCGGTACGCGCCGGATCACGGCCTGCGACCACGGGCTTGTACCCGGCCGCGATGGCCTGTTCCAGAATCAGACGTCCGGTATACCCATAGGCGCCGTAGACCATCCACGGTTCTCCCATGCCGCCTCCCCGCTGCATGCCTTGCTGGCGTCCCTATGGTAGGACATTGCGGGCCGGTCTTCGCCACCTGAGGCAGCAGAACACTGCGCGGCCAGCGGGCCTTGTATTCCCGATGATCGGCACAAACTCCAGCCTTTGCGTCCATCCCAGCAGGAGGCGCCCGCAGTTGTGCGGGTGCTTCGCCGGGTCGATCACTTCCCATTCCCAGACCTGCCCGCCTGTGACCGAAAAAACCCGATCCATTGCGCCGTTGGCGGCGCTTCGCCCTTTCCTGCGGCCCTATCGGGGTCTGATCGCCGGCGCTCTGGGCTTTCTGCTGCTGGCCTCGGTGGCCTCGCTGTCGCTGCCCAGCGCGGTAGGCCAGATGATCGACCACGGTTTTTCCAAGGCCAACGCCGAATACGTCGACAAGTACTTCCTGGCGCTGCTGGCCGTGGCCATGCTGCTGGCCGTCGGCACCGCGGCCCGCTTCTACTTCGTCACCCGGCTGGGCGAACAGGTCATGGCCGACTTGCGCCGCGCGGTCTACGATCACCTGCTGCGACTGGACCTCGGCTTCTACGAAAACACCCGCACCGGCGAACTGCTGAGCCGGCTGACCGCCGACACCGAGCTGATCCAGACCGTGGTCGGCTCCAGCGCCTCGGTGGCCTTGCGGAGTCTGGTGATGCTGGTCGGCGCCCTGATCATGCTGGTCATCACCAGCCCGAAGCTGTCGATGCTGATCGTGCTCGGCATCCCGGTGGTGGTGGCGCCGATCCTGATCTTCGGTCGCCGGGTCGAAAAGCTCTCGCGCGAGAGCCAGGACCGCATAGCCGATTCCTCGGCCATCGCCGGCGAGACCTTCAACGCCATCCACACGGTCCAGGCGAATGTCGCCGAAGGCCGCGAGTCGACCCGTTTTGGCGACGCCGTGCGGCGCACGCTCGCCACCGCCACCAAACGCATTCGCATGCGCGCCAGCCTGACGGCCGTCGCCATCCTGCTGGTCTTCGGCGCCGTCACCGTGGTCCTGTGGATCGGCGCCAAGGCGGTCCTGGCCGGCACGCTGACCGGCGGCGAACTCGGTCAGTTCGTGCTCTACGCGGTGCTGGCGGCCGGTTCGGTGGGCGCCGTCAGCGAGGTCTGGGGCGATGTCCAGCGGGCCTCGGGTGCCATGGGCCGACTGGCCGAGCTGTTGGCCATCCAACCACGTATCCGCGACCCTGAAATTCCAACCGCCGCGCCCGCTGCGCTGCAGGAACACATCTGCATCGAGGGACTGCGCTTCCATTACGACTCGCGCCCGGACGTGGCCGCGCTGGAGGGCATCGATCTGGAAGTGCGCAGCGGCGAGACCGTGGCCCTGGTCGGGCCGTCCGGGGCCGGCAAGAGCACGCTGTTCCAGTTGCTGCTGCGCTTCTACGACCCTGCTGCCGGCCGTATCACCGTCGACGGCACCGATCTGCGCGATCTGCGCATCGCCGATCTGCGTCGCCTCTATGCGCTGGTGCCCCAGGACCCGGTGATCTTCGGCACCAGCGCGCTGGAGAACATCCGCTACGGTCGCCCCGACGCCAGCCGCGAAGAAGTGGAAGCCGCCGCACGTGCTGCGGAAGCCTACGATTTCCTGGCCGCACTGCCGCAGGGGCTGGACACCTACCTCGGCGAGCGCGGCGTCCGCCTGTCCGGCGGCCAGCAGCAACGCGTGGTCATTGCCCGGGCACTGCTCCGCGACGCCTCCGTCCTGCTGCTGGACGAAGCCACAAGCGCGCTCGATGCGCAAAGCGAGCGTGCCGTACAACAAGCGCTGGAACGGCTGATGGCCGGCCGCACCACCCTGGTCATCGCCCATCGACTGGCCACCGTGAAGAAGGCAGACCGCATCGTCGTGCTCGACCACGGCCGCATCGTGGCCCAGGGCAAGCACGAGGAATTGCTGGCCCAGGGCGGCCTGTACGCCGAGCTGGCGCGGCTGCAGCTGGTGTAGTTGCGGGGCACGGGACACGGGACACGGGACACGGGACACGGGACACGGGACACGGGACACGGGGAAAAGGCTATGGGCTTTGGGCTTCTGTAGTTCCAGACTTGTCTGGATCTACTGCGGCTCAGTCATCGCCGGCCGCCGTTGCGCCCTCCAGAGCAACGGTCCGCGACATCGATCTCTTGTCTCATATGAAACTCTAACCGCTCTTCTTCGCGCGCTCCCTGCTTTTCCTTTGCGTACTTCGCGTCCAGCTTCTGGCTGCAGCCTGCCTGACGGCAAGCTCGTCGCCTCACCGGTCGCGCCGCAAGGGCGCTCCTACACAGGAGCGGGACGACTGGCACCCGAGACCTGAGCCTTTCCCGTGCCCCGTGCCCCCTGCCCCGTCCCTTCAACACCCCACCTGCCGGCAATCGGGGAAACGCACCTTGACCTTCGTGCCCTCGCCCAGCTTGCTCTCGAATTCGATCGGCCAGCGGAAGCGGTCGGACAGGCGCTTGACGATGGTGAGTCCCACGCCGATGCCTCCGCGGCGGCCGTGCTCGGCTCGGAAGAAAGGCTGGAAGATCTGCTTGAGGTCTTCCTCCGACATGCCGACGCCGGTGTCCTCCACCGTGACCATGCCCGGATCGACGATCACGCGAACGCGGCCTTCGTCGGTGTAGCTCACGGCGTTGCGGATCAGGTTGCCAATCAGCACAGCGACGACTTTGGACGGCGCGTGCAGACAGAACTGGGCGTTCTCGACGATTTCCAGCTTGATCGGCTTTTCCGCCGCCAGTGTTTCGGCACGCTCCATTTCCTCGCAGACCACCGAGTTGATCGAGAAGTCATCGGCAGGAAGCGCGTTCTCTGCCTCGCGTGCCATCAACAGGAAGGCCTCGATCAGCGCCTCCATGTCTCGCGCCGAGCGCAGGATGCGCTGGGCGTTGCGCATCGAGTAGTCGTCCAGTTGGCCGTCGCTGATCAGTACCTCGCTGGCCATCTTGATCACTGTCAGCGGCGTGCGCAGTTCGTGGCTGGCGTCGCGAGTGAAGTTGCGTTCGCGGTCGACGAACTCGGAGATGCGCTTGCCGAAGCCGTAGATCGATTCGGACAAGGTCAGGGTCTCGCCCTCGATATCGGGCGGCATGCGCTCGGGCGCCAGGGCGCTGAAATCGGGGTTCTTCGGATCCCAGCTGCGTACTTCGTTGGCCAGCCAGATCACCGGCGAGATCGCGCGGCGCGAAAGCCTGTAGGTGAGCCAGGTGGCGAGATAGATGAACATCAGCACCAGGGTCAGCGGCACCAGACCGAAAAACAGCGCCAACTGACCGATATGGGCCTGATCGATGACCAGGAACAGCCGACCTGGCTTGGCATCCGACACGAACACCAGCGCCCGACTACCATTCTGGCGCAGAACGTGGAAGCCCAGGTCCAGCCCGCGCAATGCCGGCGGCACCACTTCATCAGTTTCGCCGGAGCGCTGCAGATAGCCCTTCATGTTGTGGGTATCGGGCGTCGGATACACCGGGTTGCGTTCCAGCAACTCGATGTAATGCGTGGTTTCCTCGCGCAAGGCGCGCTTCATCAACACGTCTTCGAGCACCGCCGCCGCGCCATAGACACCGAGCACGGTACCGCAGGAAATGGCGGCCGCCTGCAGGATGAAGGCGATACCGATCTTCGCACGCAGCCCGGATTGACCGTGGTGGGTCATTGGCAACCTCTCACTGGAAAGCTAGCGCCGCATTCTGAAGGGAAGTTCCTGCAAGCGGCGCGAAGAGCATCCCGACCAATGTAGGTCGTGGGTGTCGCTTAGCGGCTCTCCGGCGCATTTCACCACGCCCATGCCAGGGAACGCGCACCCTCGGCCTAGCCCGCACATTTCATGAGGGAACGCGGATGATCGCGAAGGGCTTTGCGCCGGAATCGAGACGAGAGGAGGAGCAATGGTTGTTCCATTGCGACGACGAGCAACGAAGAGTCCGGCGCAAAGAACGAGCGAGGGCCGCGTTAGCGAGGCAATGGCAGCGAACAGTTTGTCATTTCAACCAATTCGAGGATTTCCGCGTCGTTCCAACGAAGTCGGGCCATTTCATCGCGACCTCATGAAATGTGCGGGCTAGCAGCCTGTCCTGGCCAGCAAGCGCCGGATCAACTCGCCCACAGCGACAAAGGCGAAGGCGCCGGTGACGTGAGTGGCCGCGCCCAGGCCGCCACCGCAATCGAGCCGACCTTCCTCCAGCGAATCCGGCTTGGCCGAGCAGACTCCGCCATCGGCGCTGGGATAGCGCACGTTCTCCAGCGAATACACCGCGGGCACGCCGAAATAGCGCTTCGGTCCACGCGGATACTTGAACTCCTCACGCAGCTTCTTGCGGATCAGGCTCAGCAGCGCATCGTGTTCGGTGCGCGACAGATCACGTACCCGAATCTGGGTCGGATCGACTCGACCGCCGGCCGATCCGGACACGATGATCGGAATCTTGCGACGCCGACAATAGACAATGGTTTCGACCTTGACCCTGAAGGCATCGCAGGCATCCAGCACCGCATCGAAGCCGCCCTCGCCGATCAGATCCAGATTGGAGGGCGTCAGGAAATGCGCCAGCGGCTGCACCTGAAGCGCAGGATCAATGGCGCGCAGGCGCTCTGCCAGCACCTCGACCTTGAGCTTGCCGTAGTTGCCTTCGAGTGCATGCATCTGCCGATTGGCATTGGAGACGCAGACCTCGTCGCCGTCGATCAGCGTCAGCTTGCCGATCCCGCTGCGCGCCAGCGCTTCGGCAGCCCACGAACCCACTCCGCCGACGCCGATCACCAGCACGTGCGCGCGCCTCAGGCGCGCGAGGGCATCAATGCCATACAGGCGGGCGATGCCGGCAAAGCGAGGATCGATGGCAGCAGAAGCAGAAGGCAGGGACATGGGCGCGCCGGACGCGATGAGAAAACCTGAGGGGGGCGAAGTAAAGCAGATCGACCGGGCCGCTGCACCGGAGTTGCGTTACAGCGCTCGCCTGCCCCAGAAGCGCTCCATCACCAGATAGGTGAAGGACGCTGACCAACTGACCAGCACGAAGCCGGCCAGGGATTCGACGGCGGCGAGGAAGCGCAGAGGACCGACCGGCGCCAGATCGCCGTAGCCCACGGTGGTGTAGGTGGTGGCCGAGAAGTACATCAGGTCCAGGAAAGGCGGGTGCGGCATGCCGGAGATAGAGCCACCATCGTGGACCTTGTGGACAATGGCGTATCCAACGGCGAAGAAGGTGATCTCGACGGCGTGCATGACCAGCACGCCGATGATGCCGAACAGCACCTTCATGCGCCGCGGCCCGAGGTGGATCTCACCGAGGTTGCGCTGCAGCAGGGTCAGTCCTTCGTAATGCAGCAAGACCGAGGCAATGATGACGCCGATGGTGGTTGTTACCACCGCCAGCGAGCTGAGCCAGTGACCCGGCGTGGCTGCACCGATCTCCTGCACGCTGCTGGCCATCGCCGCCAGCACGGCGATTCCGCTTCCCGTCATCTCACAGTGTCCTCTGATTCAGGGGCGAAGCTCCCCTGCGCTGAAACGCGCTCCTGATCACACCCCGACACGGCCCGGCAACCCAAGCTGAAGTAGCCGCACCCGTCCCTGCGGAGCGCGTCCACATCGATCTCGGCCGGCACGAAGGCGAGGCGCCAGTGGCATGGATAGATGGCCGGCGCGTGCCATGGTTCCCGGCGTTTGCGAGGGCCGATTCAGCCGGCCATCACTTCTTCTTCGGCGCGAATGCCTTCTGCAGCAGACCCGCCGAAAACTCCGGCGCGTTCACATGGCCCACGGCATAGCGATACAGCGCCGCCGAATAAATGCCGGTCAGTGCCGCCTGCATCAGCGCCAGCAGCATCGTGGCAATGACCCCGGTGGCTGCAATCGTGGCGGCCAGGGCTACTTGATGGGAGGTTGCTGCCGGCACCGCCAGACCCAGCGTGACCATCCACAACAACACATAACCGAGGCCGAAGATCAGCCCCATGCCGCCCTGGCCAATCAGATTCTCGCCCCAGGTCTGCTTGAGCAGCAGTGCGCTCTCCTTGACCGCATCGAGCGGACCGATGTCACGGTGCACCAGCACCGGCACCACCATGAAGGAAGCCACCGTCCAGGCCGCCCCGAACAGACCAGCGATGATCGAACCCAGCCAGCCCGCGCGTTCTTCGATGGCGCGCAGAATCATGCCCACGGTTGCGGCGATGGCGGCGTAACCGAGTATGGTGCCCACCTTCGACCAGGCAATGCGCAAGCCATCGGCCACGGTCGGGTCCTCGCCCTCCAGACGCATCGAGGCCGCGCCCACCAACGCGGTATTGAAGAAGAAGATCACGAAGTACTGGGTCAGATAAAAGGCGAAGGCCCACACGAACCAGACGGGCGACATCTCGTCCTTGTTGAAGGCCCCGGCGTGTCCCTGGCTCCACCAGAACAGCGGCGCCAGGAAGCTGGCCGCCACGATCAGGGCTGCCACCGACGAGACTGCCGGGAACACCAGCAGTTCCTTGTCCTTGCCCAGTACCGACGCACTGGCCTTGATCAGGGCCCAGCTGCGTGAAAATCGTTCGAACATGGGGAACTCCAGGGGGCTTGCTGCGGTCGCAGAAGGTTAGCCTTGCGCGGACGCAAGGAGAAGGGTGCATTCCGGCTTGATTTGTCGGGCAATGCCCCCAGATGCGCAGCTTTCGTGCTTGGGGTCCGCTGAAAATCCACCTTCCACCGTCTACTCGGTCCACTACTCTCGTGCCAATAAAATGATAGATATCAAGAATTTAACGAAGAGATACGGGGATCTTCTGGCAGTCGACTCGGTGAGCTTCACCGTCTCTGCCGGAGAAGTCCTGGGCTTCCTCGGGCCCAATGGCGCCGGCAAGTCCACCACCATGAAGATGATCGCCGGCTTCCTGACACCGACATCCGGTTCGATCAGCGTCTGCGGTTTCGATGTCGAGACTCATGCGCTGGAAGCCAAGCGCTGCATCGGCTATCTGCCCGAAGGCGCACCCTGCTACGGAGAGATGACACCGTCGGGCTTCCTGAGTTTCATCGCCGACATCCGCGGCATTGCTCCCGGTGCCCGCGACCGGCGCATCCAGGAAGTCATTGCCCGGCTGGGACTGGAACGGGTAGTCGAACAACCCATCGAAACCCTGTCTAAGGGCTTCAAGCGCCGAGTCGGCATCGCCCAGGCCATCCTCCACGATCCCAAGGTGCTGGTGCTGGACGAACCCACTGACGGCCTCGACCCCAACCAGAAGCACGAGGTGCGCTCGCTGATCCAGGGCCTGGCCAAGGACAAGATCGTGATCGTGTCCACCCACATCCTGGAGGAAGTGCACGCCGTGTGCACCCGCGCCATCATCATTGCCAACGGCAAGGTGGTGGCCGATGCCACACCCGACGAACTGGAAGCCCGTTCGCGCTTCCACAACGCCGTGACCCTGCGCGCCGCTGACCTGCCGGGGCTGAAGACCGCCCTGACCCAGGTCAACGGTGTCGATGAAGTGGTCATCGATCTGGAAGACCAGGTGGTCACCGCCTTCCCACGCAAGGGTCAGGCCATCTTCGGTCCGATCAGCCGCATGATCCAGGATCGCAAGCTCGACGTCTCCGAAGTGCTGCTGGAGCGCGGCCGCCTGGATGAAGTCTTCCGCACCATCACCCAGACCGGAGCCCGCTCATGAATCCAGTCAAAGTGATCTTCAAGCGCGAACTGGCCAGCTATTTCGCCACGCCGGTCGCCTATGTGTTCATCGTGATCTTCCTGGTGCTGGCCAATGCCTTCGCCTTCCAGCTCGGCGGTCTGTTCGAGCGCGGCCAGGCCGATCTGCGACCCTTCTTCGATTTCCATCCCTGGCTGTATCTGTTCCTGGTACCAGCGGTGGCCATGCGCCTGTGGGCCGAGGAGCGCAACAGCGGCTCCATCGAGCTGCTGCTGACATTGCCGGTGACCCAGTTTCAGACGGTGCTGGGCAAGTTCCTGGCGGCCTGGGCCTTCGTCGGCATTGCCCTGGCGCTGACCTTCCCGATCTGGATCACGGTCAACTACCTCGGCGATCCTGACAACGGCGTGATCATCGCCAGCTACATTGGCAGCCTGCTGATGGCTGGCGGTTTCCTGGCCATCGGCAGTGCCGTGTCGGCGGCCACCCGCAGTCAGGTGATCGCCTTCATCATCACCGTGGTGATCTGCTTTGGCCTGCTGCTGGCCGGCCATCCGATGGTGCTGGGCTTTGCCAAGCTGGCACTGCCGCAGTGGCTGGTGGACGGCGTCGCCTCGCTGAGTTTCATCACCCATTTCTCCTCGATCAGCAAGGGCGTGATCGATCTGCGGGACCTGATCTTCTTCGGGCTGCTGATCGGTTTCTTCCTGTACGCCACCTCGGTGGTGATCGACCTCAAGAAAGCTGACTGACGGAGACCCCTGACGATGAACGCGATAACCAAACGCGCCTCGGGCGGCCTCGTGCTGCTGCTGCTGGCGCTGCTCTTCATCGGCGCCACCGTGATCAGCAATCTGGTGCTGCGCGGTGCCCGACTCGACCTCACTGCCAACAGCGAGTACACGCTGAGTGACGGCAGCAAGGAAATCCTCGGCAAGATCGACGAGCCGATCAATCTGTACTTCTATTTCTCCGACGAAGCCTCACGCGACCTGGCGCCGATCCGCACCTACGCCCAGCGCGTGCGCGAGCTGCTGGAGGAGATGGCCAGCCGCACCGGTGGCAAGATCAAGCTGTCGGTGATCGACCCACAACCCTTCAGCGAAGAGGAAGATGAAGCGGCCGCCGCCGGCTTGCAGTCGGTGCCGGTGGGCAGCACCGGCGCCAAGCTGTTCTTTGGCCTGGCCGGCACCAACTCGCTGAATGGCAAGGCGGTCATCCCCTTCTTCCAGCCGGACAAGGAAGTCTTTCTCGAATACGACATCGCCAAGCTGATCCAGAATCTGCTGCAGCCGGACAAGCCGGTGATCGGTCTGCTGTCCTCGTTGCCGATCGGCGGCGGTTTCGATCAGACCACGCAGAAGATGTCGGACCCCTGGGCGGTGATGCAGCAGCTCAGCGAGCTGTTCGAAGTGCGTCCGCTGGGGCTGGACCCCAAGACCATCGACCCGGCGGTCAAGCTGCTGATGGTGGTGCATCCCAAGGCACTCAGCGACGACACCCTGTACGCCATCGACCAGTTCCTGCTGGGCGGCGGTCGCCTGCTGCTGTTCGTGGATCCGAACGCCAATGCCGATACCAGCGGCAACGATCCCAACAACCCCTCGGCCGCCATGTTTGCCGACAAGAGCTCGAACCTGCAGAAGCTGCTGAGCCACTGGGGAGTCGACTACAAGGCCGACGAGGTGGTGATGGATCGGGCGCTGGGTCTGCAGGTGCAGGTCAGCCAGACCGAACCGCCGGTCATGCATCCGCTGATCCTGGGCCTGCGCGCGGCACAGATGAACGATCAGGATCTGGTGAGTGCCAAGCTCGATCTGATCAACATCGACACCGCTGGCCATTTCAAGCTCAAGGAAGGCGCCACGGCCACGCTGGAGCCGCTGCTGCAATCCAGCTCCGAAGCCGGCACCATCTCCACCGAGCGCATCCGCTATCTGCCGGATCCGCGCGAGCTGCTGAAGGACTTCACCCCCAGCGGCGAGAACTACATCATCGCCGCGCGCCTCAGCGGCAAGTTCACCAGCGCCTTCCCGGATCGCGCCAGCCAGCCCGGGCACATCGCTGAAGCCGCCGAGCCGGTGCAGGCCATCCTGATCGCCGACACGGACATCCTCAGCAACCGTCTGTGGGTGCAGGTGCAGAACTTCTTCGGCCAGCAGCTGATCTCGCCTTTCGCCGACAACGGCGATCTGATCGTCAACTCGGCCGACAATCTGTCTGGCTCATCGGCGCTGATCTCGATCCGCGGTCGCAACAGCAGCACGCGGCCCTTCACCGTGGTCGAGGACATGCGTCGAGCCGCCGATGAGCGCTTCCGCACCACCGAACAGCAGCTGCAGGAACAGCTCAGCGAAACCGAGCGCAAGCTCAATGAGCTGCAGGCCAACAAGAGCAGCGAGAACGCGATGATCATGTCGCCCGAGCAGCAGGCCGAAGTGCAGCGCTTCCAGAACGAAAAGGTGCGCATCCGCAAGGAGTTGCGCGATGTTCGTCGCAGCCTCGATCAGGACATCCGCAGCCTGGGCAGCCGCACCAAGTTCATCAACATCGCGCTGGTGCCGATCCTGGTGATCATTGCCGCCCTGCTGTTCTGGCATCTGCGCCGCAGCCGTCGCCGCGCAGTCATGGGAGGAGCCTGAGCCATGATGCAGAAACGCTTGTTGTCCCTGCTGCTGATCACGGTGGCGGTGCTCGGTATCGGTCTGATCCTGACCCAGCGTCAGCAGCCCATCGTCGAGGGTGTCAGTGAATCGGGACCTTTGGTGCCGGGCCTCAGCAATGAACTCAACGACATCAAGGCCTTGCGCATCACCGGCGCCGGCAATGCGCTCATTGCCGAGCTGACGCGCAAGGACTCGGGCTGGGTGGTTTCCAACCGGCACGACTATCCCGCCGATTTCGACAAAGTGCGCGAGTACCTGCTGAAACTGGCCGATGCCAAGCTGCGCGAGGCCAAGACCAGCAAGCCCGAAAACTACGCACGCCTGGGTGTGGAAGACCTGGCCGGTGCCGAAGCCAAGGGCCTGGGTGTGGAACTGATCGGCACCAAGGCGCCGGTAAAGCTGATCGTGGGTATTGCCTCGGGCGGCGGCTCGCCCGGCACCTTCGTTCGGCGTGCCGACGAAGCGGCCAGCTACCTGGTCAGCGGCGATGTCATCCCCGACAAGGAAGGCGCCAACTGGTTGGCACGACAGATCATGGACCTGCCCTCCTCCGAGGTCTATTCGGTCGCGGTCACCGCGCCCGACAAGTCCGTGCTGAAGATCGACAAGCCCGACGCCAGCCAGTTCAACTACAACGTGGCCAGCGTACCCAAGGGCCGTGAACTGAGTTCGGAATCAGCCGCCAACATCATCGCCGGCGCCCTCTCCAGCGTGACCCTGGAAGACGCACTGCCGATAGCCGAAGCCACGCCCGACCCTGCCAGCACCTGGACTGCCCAGTACCTGAGTTATGACGGCTTCGCCGTCGATACCACGGTCTGGGACAAGGACGCCAAGACCTGGGCCACCTTCGCAGCTCACGTCGACGAAGCACAGCTGGACGCCTGGCTGGCCAAGGAACAAGCCAAGGCCGACGCCGCGCGGGCCACCGCCGAGGCCGAAGCCGCCGCCAAGGCCGAGAGCGCCAGCAAGGCCAGCGAGGGCGCCAAGGACGACAACGCCACCGACACCGCCCAGGCCGAGCCGTCCAAGGACGGCGCCGACGCTGATTCCGCCACCGCGGACGCCCCACCCCTACCGCCCGCCTTCGACGCCGAGAAGACCAAGGCCGACAAGCGGGCCGAACTGGACAAGCGCGTGGCTGAACTCAACGAGAAAACCGCCCCCTGGGCCTATGCCATTCCCAACTGGAAGGCGGCCAACATCAAGAAGAAGATGGACGATCTGCTGAAGCCCAAGAGCTGATCACCACCGGGCAAGGCGATACCCAACAGGCCGCGGTCTTCGTACCGCGGCCTTTTTCTTGCCCGATCCGCGCAGGAAGTGCACACCGCCGTCCCCAGGGATTCGGCAATCGGGTGTTCGGATCCGTCAGCCGCGATGGCGATCGCTGCGCCCATTCCCCGGATGTGCTTCAGGCGCCTGGTTCTTGGCTGCCAACGATCTCACGCACGCGCTGGACGACTTCGGCGAGCACCGCGTCGTCAAATCCGACCAGGCCACCAACCGGGCCCTGACTGAGGAAATCCGCGAAGCCCTGCTGCACTGCCGAGCCGCCCAAGCCGTAAACATCGTCCCCGTAGAACAGCAAGCCCTTCGTTTCGATGCGAATTCCCTCGTAGCTGCGCGTACTGGTATTCCATTGCCAGCAGTTCTTTGCCGGGAACGAGCCCGAGTCGACAAGTCGATCCGCCGCCTGAAGAATGCGCTGCCAGGGCGTCGTGATCAGAGTCGCCGGTGTGGTCGGCACCGGGTAGACCAACAGTCGCTCCTGCTGAGCAATCAGGATGATCTGCGCGCCGCCCATGATCGCCAGCGCGTTGATCAACTCGGCTGAGGGCAGCGGAGCCACACAGAAGGGCCCCGCGAGCGGCAGACGCGGAGAATCGGACGGCGTCGAAGTCGCCTCAAGTCGAGGCGCCCATACCCCCAGCCAGCCGCGACCGGCGATCGCCAGCTGGCGCGCGTCGGCGCTCCAGGCCATGCCCCAGGTGCCGGAACGGGTCTCGGCGTGGCCGATCAGATCCAGGCTCGCCAGTACCCCGGACTTCCGGCGTGCGCTGAGGCGCAGCGTGTGTTGCCCGCGTAGGCTGGCAACAAGACGGCCATCGGGCGTGGGACAGCGCCTGGAATCGCCGTCGATGCGGTCCGCGAAATCCATCGGCAGGATGGCGTCAGGTGCTGCTGCGTTGTAGGCGAGAGCGCGGTGGCGCCTGCTCGCGCCATCAGCCCTGGCCTCCAGCAGCGACCCATCAGACAGCGACCACACCCGCATGCCGCCCCACAGATTGATCGCTGCCAGGCGCTTGCCATCGGCGGAAAATGCCAGCGAGTGGGCCTGATGCGGCAGCCCGGAATAACAGCCCAGACGCGCACCGTCCGACAGACGCCAGACCACGACCGGGTGCGATGGATCACCGCCACACGCCAGCAAAGTCTCATCGCGCGACAGCGCCAATGAATAAATCGTGCCCGGATGCTTGATGCGGCCAATGCTCTCGATCGTGTGATCCAACATGCCGATATTCACCACGGGAGCGGGCTGCAAAGAACAATGCAAACAACATCCATGGAAAAGCAAGAACCATGAACCCACTTCGACACCGCAGGCAGCTGTAGCCCCAGCGATTGTTGGGGTACCGAACAACCCTTGGAGACGATTGACGGGTGAGGGTCATGGGTGTCCGCAGCAGTAGTCGAGGTCGGTGATGGGTGTTCGCAGTCGTCGGTGTCCGCAGTCGTCAAAACGTACACAAACGGAGTCGACGAGTAGAATCGAGATGACCAGCCAGTCGAGGCGCACCATGGCAACCGCGTTCAAGCAGGAAGCCCACAACCTCATCGATGCCTTGCCGGACAGGGCCTCGTGGAAGGATTTGATCTATCAGGCGGCGCTGCACCGCGCCATCGACCGAGGGTTGGCGGAGGCCGACGCAGGCAAGCTGATCCCGGTGGAAGAACTGCTCAAGGACTACGGAATTACGGCATGAAGGTGTACTGGACTCCCGGTGCCATGAGGCGCCTCAAGGAGATCGAGACCTACATTGCTGAATGCGGCTCGCCCGAGATCGCACGCAACGAAGCAGCGCGGTTGATCCGGCGCACTTTGACACTCGAGCAACCACCGCTGATCGGAAAGCGGCTGACACAGTAAGCGAATGCCGAGGTGCGGCAGTTGCTCGAACGACGTATCGGCTGATCTATCGAGTGACAGCCTAGCGCATCGAGATCATCACGGTGCTGCACTACCGACAGTTGATGCCGTCTGACCTGAAAGGAATGTGCTGAGTGTCGGAGATGATCGCGGGGTGAGGTTCATGGGTGTCCTCGGCTCAGCGTGAGTTTTTCCGATGGTTTGGAAGTGGATCAAATTGCAGAGTTGTATAGCCAGCCACTCACTCTCCGGAACGGATTATCTTATGAGCGACATTAATGGAGTTATTTTTAGAGTCGTGATTGTACTGTCCGCGCTCTTTGCAGATGTAGCAATTTGCTCGACTCTGCCAACCTTTGCGAATAGATTGGAAGAAAAATATTGCTCCGAAGCGCATGCCAACCCATGGCAGGACCTTGTGAATAGCGGGCAACTCAGGGAGTTCACGTTGAGAGCGCGCGGCATTAGGATTTCGGAAGCCCCTTACTTCTGGTGTGCCGTCAGGCGAATTTCTGTAACGGAGATCATGTGGCCCAACGACGAAGGGTTCTATTTAGCAAGAACACTCGGTCAGCTATTGGCAATAATTCTACCCAATTACATATGGAATGATCCTTATCTGGAGCCCTATTCTTTAGAGGACGAGGATGCATTGGAGGCGCTTGCGCGAGGTATAATTAATATCAATGATGGAATAATTTCCCCGTGCGCACTCTCTGTGCAAATCGAAGAGCGAAGGATTAATGTGCTCCGCGATCTGGCAGAGGTGCTAGGAGAAAAAAGAAGTCCGCTAGCAGAGTTGCGATGCAAAAATAGGAGTCTACTGGAGATCGCCGCGGCAAACGGAAATTCAGCTGATTTTGGTAAGATATTGTCGGAGGGCCATCCTTTTTATCACCCAAGCTCGAATGAACTGTACGCGGCAGTCGAGTCCGGATCTATGCAGATGCTGGAGTTCCTGATCGTGTATTCCTACGAGCCAGAAGAAATAAGGCATGCGTTGCAGCTAGCGCAAAGATTGCATGAACCTCTGCGTTCCAGAGCATTGGCCCTGGTTTCCGGTGGTTCTTATTACTAACCCGGCAATCAAATATGTGCTAGTATTCTGGCATGAACAAACCCGACGCACGCAAGCTTTCCGACGACTCCCTCCGGGTCTGTGCTGTTTCGTGTGGAAAGTAGGGCTTGACGCTTAGCTGCTCCGCAGGTGTTCTTGCCAGTTTTCGTTGACCAGGACTGTCCATGAGCGATCCGATGTTGGGCCTGTTCACGCACGCGCTGGGCTTGGTTGAGCCTTGGCATGTCGATCGAAAGCGGACACCTGCGTCCATTTTCGCCGGCGGCTTGCGGGGTGCCGGCCGGATCCGGAAGTGACCGAAAAGACAGAAGCGGGGAAGGGGTCGGGCGTCAGGGGACCTGTTGTGCGGCACTTTCGGACCGTGCGGTGATGCGAGCCGAGGGGGAATTTGTCTTGCGGCAGGTCGGACCATGCGGCGAGCCAGTCCCCCTGCCCCCCTGACCCTTTCCCCGCTTCTGGCCTCGCACCCGGCGAAGCGGGCGGGCGTAGCTTCGCGATACTGGCACGCTGTGTGCTAATCGTTGTCGTCTCCACTCGCTGCGGGCCTGCCCATGACCACCGTCCGACGACTGCTCCGCGCCCCGCTCTACAGCTTCGGCGTCATGCTCAGCGTCGCCTTGCTGGTGCTGGTCAATGGCAGCGCGCTCGGCGGCCTGTGGGCGCTTGGATGGCAGCCGCTGCCCTATCCCCAACCCGAGCGGCTGGTGCAGTTGCGCATCGACCTCAAGGACATCGACTTCCAGGTGGGGCTCTCACCCACGCTGCTGGATGCGGTGCGCGCGCGCCGCGAGACCTTCGCCGGGGCGATCGGTGCGGCGCCGGTCAAGGCGGCGGTCGATCCGGGCGGGCGGGTCTGGCACACCCAGCGGATCAGCGCGGACTTCCACCAGGTGCTCGGCGTGGCCCCGGCGCTCGGGCGTGCGCTCGATGGCGCGGAGGCTGGCGGGCCAGCGCTGCTGCTGTCGCACGCGACCTGGCGCGCGCAGTTCGACGCCTCGGCGGAGGTGATCGGGCAGACCTGGCGGATCGGTGAGGTCGACTACCGCATCGTTGGCGTGATGCCGGCCGGTTTTGCCTGGCCGGACACCCGCGTGCAGGCCTGGACCGCGTTCGCGGCGACCGCCGAGGAGCGCGCAACCGACGCCGCGGGTGGATTCGGCCAGTTCGAGGTAGCCGCACGACTGGCCCCCGGGGTCACGATCGCGCAAGCGCAGGGCGCGTTGGCCGCCGTGCTGGCCAACTCCGGCAGCGAATTCCTGCGCAATCCCGAAGGCCCTGCGCGGGCCGACGTGCGTCCCTGGCGCGCGCAGTTCAGCGCCGGTCACTTCCAACCGCTGCTGCTGGTTCAGGCATCTGCGCTGCTGCTGTTGCTGATCGCGGCAACCAATCTTGCGGGACTGGCACTGGACCGCATGCTCGCGCGCCGGCGCGACCACGCCGTGCTGCGCGCTCTGGGCGCGGTGCCGCGGCAACTGCGCGCTCAGGCGGCGATCGAACTGGCGCTCCCCGCAGCCATCGGCGCGATCGTCGGCGCCCTGCTCGTGCCGGCCGGCATCGCGCTACTGCGCGCACGCGGGCTGCTGCCGGAGGCCCTGCCGGTGGCATCGGCTACGGGTGTTGTCGCGTCCGCGATGGGCGCGGCCGCGGGCGCCCTGGCGCTGTTGCTGGCGCTGGCCTTGCTGCGCCTGGGACAGGGCAGGCTGGCCGCGGGTGCGCTCGGTTCGCGCGCAGTGTCCGGACTGTCACCGGCGCAGGGCTGGCTGCTGGTGGCGCAACTGGCGCTCACCGTAGCACTGGCGGGCGGCTCGGCGCTGCTACTGCGGAGCGCGTGGAATCTCGCGACGGAGAACCGAGGCTTCGATGCGGCGAACGTGGTGCTGACCCAGGTCGATCTCGGCGACCAGGTCAGCGAAGCCCAGGTCCAGGCCCTCCGCGACGCGGTCGCGGCGTTGCCCGGCATGGACGGCGTCGCGCGCGCCGACATGCCGCCCTTCGGTGGCGCCGAGTTCATGACCGAACTGAGGAGCGCGGTGGACCCCGAGCCCGCCGAGGCGCGGATCGCGTCGGTGTCGCCCGGGTACTTCGACGTGCTGCGGATTCCGCTGGTCGCCGGGCGTGCGTTCACGCCGGCCGACGGCGCCGCGGCCGTGGTGGTGGACGAGGTCTATGCGCGCCGCTTCGGCCAGCCCGCCGATGCGCTGGGACAAATCCTGCGGCAGGCGGACGATGCCGACGCGACGCCGCTGCGGATCGTCGGTGTCGCCGCAGCGGTCAAGCAGAAATCGCTGGATGAAGATCTCCGGTACGGCACTCTGTACCAGCCGATCGGCGGCAGCGACCCGGTGCAGTTCCTGGTCAGCCGCGGGGTGGGCGCGGCGCCGGTCGAAGCCGTTCGCCGGCTGCTGGCGCAGGTGGCACCGGATGCCGAACTGCTGGTCAACGTGGCGCTGGACCAGGCGGTGGCGCGCACCCAGCAGGTCCGCGTGGCGCTGATGGAAGCGGTGTCGCTGTTTGCGCTCGCCACCCTGCTGCTGTCCGCGCTCGGGGTGTACGCCGCGCTCAGCACCGCGGTGCGCCGGCGCTTCGCGGAATTCGGCGTGCGCATGGCCATCGGCGCCGCACCGGGCGCAATCCTGCGCGAGGTCTATGCGCGCTCGGCGTGGATCCTGCTGCCCGGATTGCTGCTGGGCCTGGGCCTTGGGCTGGCACTGGCGCGCGTGGCGGGGGACCGGTTGCATCGGGTGACGCCCGGAGATGCTTCCAGCTGGGCCGTGGCATTGGCGACAGTCGCCATCATGGGCGCGCTCGCGGTGCTGCCCTCGGCCTTCCGCGCGATGCGCGTGGCGCCAGCCGCAGCGTTGCTGTCGCGCTGCGATCGCGATGCCTGAATGCCAGCCTCAGGCGCCCTGGTAGCGCGTTGGATCGGCCACGCTGGCCGTCGCGAATCCCTGTGCCCGCAAAAGCTGGGACACCCGTCGAATCCCGACAACATCGCGACAACATCGGACGACAACATCAGATCCCCACTTTGTAGGGTTTTTCCTACGAGCTTTGACACCGTTTTCCGACTGACAGTCGTCGTGGCGGGGTGAATGATTGCTTTCATGACCTACGCCCGTTCCACTCTGATCCCCACCGGCTCGGCTGCCACCTTTCACTGCGTCTCGCGCTGTGTGCGTCGGGCTTTTCTCTGTGGTGAGGATCGGCTGACGGGTCGCTCCTTCGAGCATCGTCGGCAATGGGTGGAGGATCGCATCCATGAACTGGCCGGGATCTTCGGGGTGGCCATCTTGGGCTACGCGGTGATGAGCAACCACATTCATGTGGTGGTGCAGACCTTGCCGTCGGCGGTCGCGGGTTGGTCAGCAGATGAGGTGGCTGCGCGCTGGTTGCGCTTGTTTCCGCGCCAGGATCTGAACCCCGAGATGCGTGCCGAGGTGCTGACGGGCAATGAGGAGCGCATCAAGGTGCTGCGCGAGTGTTTGTCGGATCTGCTCGAGCATTCGCGGGAGCGGTACCGATTCCAACTTAGATAGATACTTCGCAGAAAAGGTTCATGCGTTGCCTGTCCGAGCAGATTGCGCGCTCGGCGAACAGGGGAGACCACTGCAAGGGTGGGTGACGACACGACCCACGCGCGGCGCGGGTTCCGCCACCTGAACGACCCTTGCGCCTTGGTCCGTTGCGCTCTGCACGGGGGACGCCTGCGCCCCGGCTGGAGCGGAACCATGGACTCTCGACCGCACTCAGGACACCTTGCAGCGGTGGATTCGATGACTTTGCGCGGCCAGCTGATCTGATTGAGTCCGCGCATTCTCGCCGTGCCTCGAAAGGTACAGTCAGGTTGGGGGCGGCGCTTCGAATCCATCGGCAAAAAGACCTTCTGTCACCACGGTGTTCACGTCGCTGGCACTGTTGTCGCTGGCGTCGGTCTCCACGGTGCCGGCAGGGACGGTCACGGTGGCGGTATTACTGATGACCTGCCCAGGCGCAGCGCTGACGCTGGCGCTGAAGACATAGCGCAACACGGCGTTCACAGGCAGATCGACCAGCTCGTCGATGCCGCCGCTGCCGCTGGCGGCGGGACAGCTCGCGCCCTGCACCGGCGTGCAGGTCCACAGCACGCTGCTCAGTCCACCCGGCACCGGGTCCTGCACCCGCGCGCCCAGAACGCCGAGCGGGCCGGCATTGGCGACCAGGATCTCGTATTCCACAAAGCTGCCGGCGATGGCGTAGGGTGTGCCGTCGCTATTGCTGATCTCCAGATCTGCCGCCGGCAGCACCTCGACGTCCACTGTGGCGGTGGCTGCGTTGTAGTTGTTGTCGCCCGCCTTCGTGGCAGTGACGGTGCAGGTTCCGACACCGGTGCCAGTCACGCTCTGCAGTGAAACGGAACAGACGCCGCCGCCCGCGGTGACCGCAAAGTTGACGGCGCCAGTCCCTGAGCCGCCCGTGGTGCTGACCGTGCTGGCGCCGCTGTAGGGGATGGAAGCTGGGTTGGCAAGGGCTGTCAGCGTGGCCTGATCGGCCTTTGCAATGGTGATGCTGTAGTGCTGCGTGCCCGTGAAGGGGCCGCCCACGCCCGCGGCACTACTGTCGCTGGCAGTCACGGCAAATTCGAAGGGGCCGCCAGCCGCGGTCGGCGTGCCGGCCAGGGTGCCAGCAGGGGTCAGCACCAGCCCTGGCGGCAGCATGCCGGCGCTGACGGCGAAGCCATACGGCGCGCTGCTGCCGTTGCCGCTGGCACTGAGCATGGCGCTGTAGGGAGAACCGAAGCTGCCGTTCGGCAACACCTCAGGTCCGAGGGTCAAGGTGGTGATGACCGCATGCGACCAGGGCGCTGAACTGCTGTCACCATGGGTGGAAGAGGCACCGAAGCTCGCGGTCAGCAGGCGCGGGCCGAGCGTGGCGAAGACCAGTTCGCAATCGAAGACCACCGAGCTGCCACCATTGGCGCTGGGTGTCGAATCAACGCAAGTTTCGCCACTGGAGGCCATGACAGTCACCTGGCCGTCGGTGGGCGCAGTGACGCTGCCACTGACCATCACCCTGACCGTGACCGGGGCGCCCAGCAAGGAAGGATTCGGGGTGGCATTGGAGATGATCGTGGCGCTGGTTTGCGGCGCAATCTCGATGGCACCCAGATCGCAGGCGCCGTTCTGTGGGCGGGTGACGCCACGCTGATCGACTGATAGCGGTAGCCCCGCCGCACCGGTGCAGATCGAGGGCCCGGCATCGATGGCATTGCTGCCAACGAGCAAGCCATGGGTTCGACCAAGCCCGCCATTCGCTGACAGAGCCGGATCCAGCCCTGTGACCGGCCCGAGAGAGCCCGACTGCGGGCCGCAACTGGCGTCGTCGATGCGGTTTCCCAGACCCGTGATCGCGGCCACCGGAAAGCACTGTCGACCTGAGGCCGTCACCAGGCTGTGCGTCAGATGCAGCTCTGCCTGGGGGCGATCGTTGTCCCAGCGCGCAATACTGGCAGCGCCCGTCGAGGGCGTGCTGCGCTCGCTCTCATTGCCCGCCAAGGTGGCGTGGGCGATTCGTACATCGCTGAAGACGGCAAGGATGCCGCCTCCACCCAGCCAGGTCTGATCGGCACGATTGCCGGAAATGGTGGTGTTCTCGATGTCCGCGCGGGCGCCGCGCAGGGAAAGCGCCCCACCACCGGATTCATCCAGACGCGGGTGCAGCGCGCTGCCATTGGCGGCAAGGTCCGTCGCCGAGTTTCCGCTCAAGGTCGAACGCCGCAGCGCCAGATCGCCACCCAGGATCAACAGGCCGCCACCTCCCCAGCGGGTGTCATTGGCACGGTTGTCCGCCACTTCGCTGTCTTCCATGATCAGGTGCGCCAGGCTGCCGAGAATTCCCCCGCCGCCCTGAGTCAGAGACTGGTTGTCGTGAATGCGGCTGTTGCGAATCATCACCGTCGCCCTCATTCCCGCCGCCAGACCACCACCATCGGCCACATTGCCGGCAATGTCGCAGCCGTCGACGGTAAGCGTTCCCAACGGACCCACGGCAACGCCGCCACCAACTTCGGCTTGCCCATCGATCAGCTTGCAGTTGTGAAGCGTGGCCGTGCCAGCAACCCTGATCAAGCCTCCCTGGCCGGCGGCACTCCCGTGGCGCAAGGTGATTCCCGACAATACCAATGAGCCGCCGGCGATCACGTCCAGCAGGCGGTCATCCGGCGTTCCATTCCACTGCAAGATGCTCAGATCCGGTCCGGCTCCGATGATCTGCAACGGAGCCCTGACATCCAGGTCACCGGTGATACCCATGTCCTCACCCGCACCGCTGAGCTCCAGCTGATAGGTGCCAGGTCCCAGTACAATCCGATCCAGATCGGGTTCCCCGGCCGCGCATCCGCCCACGGGCGCATCTGTCGAAGCCGCCACGATGGCCGCGCGCAACGTGCAATCGGGGCCCGCCAGCGAATCCACCAGTGAGGTGACCGGGATGACCGCCGCAGAGGCCGGTGCAGCCGCAAAGGCCAGGCCAGCGAGCGCCCAGCCAAGGAGTGCGCGCAGCCTCATCCTCCGGTGCCCGGATTTGTCAGCGTACCTGCTGGCAAGCCAAGCTGGATCTCAGCATCGCGCAAGGCGGTTTCCAGCGAACCGCTCATCAGCGTTGGCGTGCACGGAAGCGAAAAGTCAGAATCTTCGATCTCCGCGCTGAAGTTCATGTAGGCGGTGTAAATCGTGGCGCTTTGGCGGTTGAACAACTGCAGGGGCAGCAGATCCTCACCCAGCCGAAGAGCAATCACATCCATCGTGACCGTGATCCCGCTTCTCTGATACCAACGTTCTACGGGCAGGAGCCCGCCGAGATTCTCGTCGCTGACATGCTCGAAGCAGCCGGTACCGATGGAAGGGCGACTGAAAGTCTGAGAGATCGGGAACTGGACGCACTGAGTGACGGTGCCGCCCGTCACCGTGACCTGAGTGAAGGTTTGGGCCGCGAAGTCGAAGTACTCGTCAAGGGTCCCGCTGGTGAACGGCAGCCGTTCTCGCCGCTTACCCCGACTTTCGCTGTACCACCATTCCTCCACAGTGCGATCTACCCCCGTGGACGTGTTGCGCCAGTATTCGAAGTGACCTTCCGGCGGGAAAACCATGCTGCGTTGACCAGCCGGACAACTCTGTGAAAATGCGGGTAGTGCGAACAACGCAAGAACCGTGATGGCCAGGCATCGACACAGGATGGCCGCCATCGATCTTGGGGGCGTCGCTACAGGCAAGGTCTGGACCATGGGACACTCCTCTCCATTCCGGAAACTGCAGATGGCGCCCGAACCACGGGCGCAGTTGCCATCGAACAGGGGTTCGCGGTGGCTGCGCGTGCGCCGCGAGACTGGCCCGCCGAGCGCCCACAAGGCTGATGGCGAAGCCGCCGACAGTGGCGCAAGTCGCGCCGAGTGGGCACCGACCTGAGGGACATGAGGCTTGCTGTTGGACATCGTTTCGCTCGATGGTTACGTGGGCAGCAGACGGCTGCACTGACGGCGAAACGCTATATATCTCCACCTGGGGTTGACTGGGAATACAACCCCCCGCCACCTTCCACGGTCGTCCGGCCGGACTGTTTTCAGGCCGCCTGCGGCGAAAATGGCTCGCCAAGGAATCCCGACGCGTGGACAGCCGACCTGCAGATTGCTAGACAGGCAAGCAGTCGATCATTGACCGGAGCAAAAGGCATGAGCGGACAGGCAGCCCCCAAGCGCGAGCAACTGCTGGAAGTGGCAACAGCGCTGTTTCACCGCTACGGCTACCACGCCGTGGGTCTGGACCGAATTCTGGAAGAGGCCGGGGTCTCGCGGCCTACGCTCTTCAAGCACTTTCCGAGCAAGGACGATCTGATCGTGACCGCCCTGCAGCGCCGCGACCTGCAGGCCCGAGAGCGCTTCTTCGGCGCCCTGGCAGCGCACCCCGGCTCCTTTCGGGAGCGCATTGCCCATATGTTCGATCTGCTGACGGCCTGGGTGAGCCGGCCAGACTTCACCGGCTGCCTGTTCATCAACGCCACCGCCGAGTTCGCTGACCATCGCGACCCGATTCATCAGGCGGCCAAGGCGCACAAGGATGCTTATCGAGGGTTCCTCGAGACTCTGGCCGCCGAAGCTGGCGTGCCTGACGCACAGGCACTGGCAGAACAGTTGATGGTGCTCGTCGATGGCTTGATCGTGACCTGTCATGTCGCAGGCGCCCAGCGCTTCCCCGAGCGCGCCAAGGCCGCCGCGTTGCAACTGGTGGATGCCGCACTAGCCGAGGGCTCCAGACCTGCAATGGCCTGAGCCTTGATCCCCCGCACGGACTAGTTTTCCAGCCTGCGTACCCCGGCGGGTCTGGGTGTGCTCGTCCGACCCTGCGTCTGAGTTGCGTCCTCGCCCGAATCGCGTCCTCGTCTGAGCCGTTCTCCTCGTTTGAGATGTTCTTTTGCTGGCGGCACAGCTCGCGCCCTGGTTTCGATCTGGGCTTGGTCCTTGACGGACGGACGCCAAGGGCACTTCGCCCGTCAGGGAATGACGCAGATCATGAGCCCCAGGTCGCTGAGCCGTTATAAAAATCCAGGAAGGGCCACTGTCCAGTGGCCCAGAACCGGGAGGTGTCAGATGCCCAAGTCGACAGGCCTTTGGGCCGCAGCCCTGCTCTTGCTTGCGCCAGCAGCAATCGCAGCGACACTCACCATCACCATGAAGAATGGCCGCACAGTCACCTATTCCATGGACGAGGTGGAGAGCATCGTCTATGCCGACGATGGCCGGAGCGTTGGGTCTTCCACCAGCGCCGATTCGGCTCCAGCCACGGCAAACTGGACCGGCACCTGGAAAACCAGCGATGTCAGCATCGGGCGCATCGTTCTCACCCAGAACGGCAAGCAGCTGAGTGGCACCTACCACAATGGCAACAGTCGGATCACTGGCACCGTCAACAGCGGTGTTTTCACCGGGCAGTGGAGCGAAGGCAGAAGTCGACGTGGCGGCAGCATGACCCTCACCCTGCAGCCGGGCGGGCGCACCTTGAACGGCACCTGGAGTTTCTCGACGAGCCCCGACACCAAGGCCAGCTTCACGGCGACCCGTGAATGAGCTAAGGCGCTTCCCGCGGAGCGCGACCTTGCCAATCGACGTGATGCTGAACACACCATCCCGGGTCAACCGGTGAAAGGCGAGGACTCTTCGCCCCGACCTGACGTGGTCCGAGACTGGAGGGCCTCGCCTCGGCGAGGCCCAGTCAGCATCACGCGGATGGAGTGGTCGGAACCCACATGCTGATCGAGGGTTCGATTCGACCGCCGGGTCCGGCGAAACTCTCGAAGTTCAGACTGAACATGTTGCGCCACATATCCACGGCGATGCGCGCCGCATTGACGCCGGTCGCATCGTCGTTGAGCGCGGGATCTGGCGTGCGCGAGAGCCAATGCCCCAGCGGATCGTAGATGTCGAGGTAGTAGTCAGACTGCGACGCGCCGGTACCGGTGTAGGCAAGAACGTAGATGTAGCCCTTCATTTCGGTCGTCATGTCCAGGTACTTCTCGTCGCTGCGGGAAGCTGCAGCCATGAGATCGGCCAGATCGTTGCCGTGATAATCGGCCAGCGCATTGCTTGCGCTGCTGCCATCGGCGGTGCGAAGTTGCATGAACGGCACCATGTGCATCACGTTGATCTGAGTCGGATCGTTGGCATCGATCATCAGCGAGTACGTGGTGCTGTGCTCGGGATCGACGATCAACCAGGCGGTGTCGCGGGCCTGCACATTGTTCAGCACCACCGACTGCACGGTGGCGGCAGGTGTGAGTGTGATGTACACCGTGGCCAAGGCCTGCACCACAGAGTCAGGAATGTTCCCCTGGCAGAGATCGCTTTCGGTGACGGCTGGATCGACAAACAAGCCATTGCCTTGGACCGTCGCCTGGGGCGACAGCGCGATGCTGGCTTGCTCGTAGAAAGCCGCAATGACGGCTGCATCGACGATGCCCATGTCCATGTCGGTGCAGGCACTCAGCGGCACGGCGATGGTACCGACGTCTGGCACCGTGACGGATATCGCATCTGCGTTCAGAACCGCGTTGTAGGTGGTACCGTCGCTATCGGTGATCACCCAGGTGTTGGCCAGCGGCGCACCGTTGAGAGCGATCTGGTACTGCGTACCAGCCAACGAGATGTCATAGACATCCAAGCCATCATTGATTCGCCAGTGTTGGGCCAACTCAACGTCGGCCGATGCCAGTGCATTGCGCAGATCCAGACTCACCAATCCAGCATTCAAATCGCTTTCGTACTGCGATGCCGGCAGCTGAATCACTTGTCCACCATCGAAGCAAGGCACCGGATTGCCGTTGATATCGAAGGCCTGTATGCGTTTGTTGATTGCCTCGAGCACCAGAATTCGGCCGTCCTGGCTCACGGCCACGGCCTTGGGTCCGAGCATCAATCCCTGGCGTATGCCTGGCCCGGACAGCAGCGTGCCGGGTTCTGCATCAGCATCGCTGACGCTGGATTGCAGAATCGGCACGATCTCCAGGTAGTGATCGTCGTAGCTCACGCCAACGGCGTAGTTGGCCGGATGAATGACCACGGCGTCCAGTGTTTGCAGCGTGAAACAGCCGTAGCTCTGGCTGCTTTGCATATCGAAGGGTGTGCTGTTGTCCAGGATGACCTTGCGCAACTGGCGCACGCTGGTAGCGCTGTCGATGTAGAAATTGTTCTGCCCGACCACATTGGTTGGATACAGGAAGACAGCAATCGATTGATCAGACTCGCGATTGAGCTGGTAACTGGCCTGCGGCTGTCCGGGAAGCGTGATCGTCCATTCCACGGTCTGCTGCACGATCTGCACGGTGGCATCGCTGGGAATGGGATAGCCGGCAGTTTGGAATGTATCCAGCAAGGCCGCATCGAGCACGCCGGCGTCGAGGTCAGAGATCACAGCCGAGGACTGCGCAGACGGCACCGAAAACAGCGGCTCCGGTCCGAACTGTTCATAAGCCAGGAAGGTTGCCGATGAAAATCCCGCGCTGGGAAACTTCAACGAAGCCTCTGGATTGCTCAGCGAATTGATGTTCTGGAATACATACATCTGACCGTCGCTAGGCGTCGTCGACCCGACGAACGGGATATTCTGATTGGCTGCCTGCCAGGTGTAACCGAGCATGTAGGCAGCGTTGTTGCTTGAAATGGAGACCAGTTCATTGAGCCCACTCGAACTCAGATTGCTCAGCGTCTGGGTGGGCTGATTGCCGGTTTGCCATTGATGACCGGCGCCACTGCTATAGACGATCTTGGACTGGTACAGGTACTGCGTACTGGTGGTCAGCGGCACCAGGTTCTCGATGATCGCGCCGCTGATGGTCAGCGCTGAGCCGCCGCTGGGAATGAGCGCGTCGACCCAGGCGCTGGTCCAGTTTCCAGCCAGCCAGTCGGTATTCGAGTAGACCCCGAAACTGATCTGGAACTGCCCACCGCTGGGAATGCTGTCGAAGAGAACGGTCACTGGCGTTGCGCGATCGGCTTGTTCCACCGGCAATGCGCCGGTCACGGTGTAAGCCGTGCCATTCTTGTATTGCAGCACAGCCTTGTAGTGGGTGGCTTCGGTGGGCCAGATGGGCGGGTTGCCCAGGCTGCCGTGTAGAGGATCCGGGGCGACAGTGGCGCTAACCTGCAGCTTGCGGGTCACCTGAACGGTATAGGTTGCCGGAGAGGCGATGATCTCGCCCGCCGACTCACCCAAGGCGCCCAGCGTTGTGGCGATATTGAGCGCCTCCATGGCCCAGCCGGCAAACGGAATCGCATCGATGGCCTCGCTCACGGCCAGTTTGACAAAAACGAACTCGGACAAGGGCTTGAGGCCCGCGAGCAAGACATCTTCGACCAACGTCTTGACAACGGCCTTGCCGACCTTGTCGGCGATCAATCCGGCGACCTGTCCGACGATCATGCTGGCAATGAAGTTTGCCGTGGTATTGATGACGGTACGCCCCAGGCCCAGCGCGTACGCCCCCACCAGAATCGCGGGGTACAGAAACAAGGCAATCACGATCAGAGCGGCAAGGAAGGCCTTGTCCTTCATGATCGAAACGTACCAGGTGCTCTTCTTGACCGCCGCACCGCCGACAAAAAAGATGATCGGCACGCCGAACTGAAAAATGGCCGTAGCGATCGCTCCGAGCAGATCGGAGGTGGTATTCCAGCGACTGAACCCGATATTACCAAACAGAATGTCGCACGACTCGGCATTGCTGGGCCAAGGGAACTCCAAGGTCTTCGGATTCGAAGGCATTGGAATGTCCATGATTGCATAGACCGAATACAAAAAACCCAGAAACTTCTGGGTATCGTCCATGCCGAAGACGTCCTTTACCGCTTCGAACAGCTTCTCCAGTTCTGGATAGTCGCCGAGGCCACCCGTGAGTGGTTGGTTCTGGCTATCGTAAAAGCGCACATGCATTCCAAGCGTGCGCATATAGGTGTTCTTGACATCGATCGAGAACCGATTGGTGCTCGTATCAAAAGCGATCGAGTCGCTGTAGATCGACAGGCCGTGGCCCGGCGTCTTGTTGTTGATGGTGAACTCGTAGCCACCGGCGTCAGTGGCTTCAGCGACGGCAGCGCTCAACGGCTTGCGAACCAGACGCTTGTTGTCGACCAATCCCTTATTGGTGACACCCGGATCGAAGCCTTGCGTTTGATGTGCCTGATTGACGCTCCAGTGCGAGTCCTTCAAACGCAGATCGTTGGTAACGCCGCCAAGCGAGCTGCAGATCATCCGCGCGCCAGCCTGCTGAGTCGGCGGCGTGCCTGGACTGCCAGGAAGTGTCGGCGTGCCGGTGAAGGCGGGATTCAGGCTGTAGATGTAGATACTGCTGGACGGGTCCTTGCCGAATTGGGCATAGCCCTCATTCCAGGTTGGCGCTTGCGAAGTGCCCGGAAGCGTGCTCGGTTGAATCAGTGCAAAGCCATTGCGTCCCTCGCTGGCGATGCCCAGTTGCGCGATCTCGGATGCGAACTGCGAAGCGTACTTCGACCTGGCGATGTAGCGGTCGAGAATGATGGACGCGTGGTTGCTGTCAGTCGAACACATATTGGGATGGCTGAAAGCAATGCCGCAAGCAGTGTCCGTCGGCAGGTCGCTGACGAGATCGGCGTCGGCCATGAAATCCAGCCACTGCAAATCGCTGAGCGCCTCGCGCTGCGGCATCGCTATTCCGAACACGGCAAGATGCGCCGGAGCATGGCGGGTGAGCATTTCCAGATCGGTGCTGCGAACCTCGCGCAGAGCAGCGGGCGGAATGGCGACCTTGACGCCATACAACTCCGGCAGCGAAGTGCCTTCGCCCTGCGGCGTGTGCAAGCGCATCAAGAATGGGGCGTCGAGTGGAATCTGGACATCGGCGAAGTGCGTGAGGCGATCGAGCTTGTCCTCAGGCATGGCAGCCACCGCGCGGTTAGACAAGCGAGCGGCGGCGCGCGAACTGGCATCATGCGCGCGCAGCGGGAATTTCCCGAGCGGCGTCTTGACGTAGGCCTCAGGATGGACGCTGCCAACAAAGCTGAGATTGAAATGGTAGGACTGTGTCATTTGCTCGCGATGAACTGACATGATGCACCTTGAGTGACGAAGGGAGTCGACAAGAGCCCGGCAACTGCCGTTGCCCGACGGAGCAAAACGCTACTTGCACATACCGGAGCCCGGCGCGCAGGCGGGTGGCGCTGGCGGCGAAGGCGCAGTCATCATGTCCTCGAAGCTCACGCCTGCCTGCACATTTGCGCCATAGGTGACGCCGTTGGGACAAACCGTCTGGTTATCGAAGTAATCAGCAGAAATCTTGGTCGGCGTTACGGTATAGGGGGTCCAGGTCAAGCGCCCATCGGGACCCTGATAAACCGTCATGACGTTGGTACCGTAGACCTTCAGGCTGGTCGAACTCAGTTGGCTGATGCGGAAACCGACATACCCGACCACCGGCGCATCGGCCGAAACTTGATTGGTGTTGAGCGTCCAGTACTGCTGGGCGCGAAAGCTCGTCAACTCCGGGTCCGTGCAGGGCGGCAACGATTGCTGGTTGTCAGTGAACGCGGCAAAGATCGCGCGTGGAATCTGCCGCGAATTCAGCGTATCGACAAAATTGCCGTCGACCGAGAACAGTTTCACCTCCGTCTTGTCGGCCACGGAGAGGCCAGCGACGTTGATCCCGGTGCTCTTGCCCGCGCTGGCGATGCTGGTCAGCAGATACGCCGAATAGTGTCCATGTGCCGGGCGGCCGGCGACACGGATCGTCCATTGCTTGGACGTGTTGACCACAGCCAGCGCTGGCGAAGCGCAGTATTGCAAGGCATAACCGTTTTCCTCGAAACTGGCATTGAGTTCAGCCGTCAAGTAGCCGTTATTCAGATCACCGACCAGACCTTGCACGTCCTCGGAGACATTGAACAAGGGCACGCCCTCGGACAGCGCTACGGCTGAATTGGCCAGATTGACGCCATTGAGGATGGCCTGGGTGAAATCTGCGCCCTGCAGATTGGCCTTGACCAGTGACGCGGCGCGATATCCCTCGCTGGCGAGGAACGATGCGCCAGTGAAACTCGCGTTGATCAGGTCGGCATAGTCGAACACCACGCCATTGAGCTTTGCCGAAGGCAATTGGATGCTGGACAGCGTTGCGTTCGAGAAATTGGCATTCTGGATCGTGGCGCTGCGCATCACCGTGGACTGATCCAGCGTAGCCCCCGACAAGTTGACGCCGATCATTTCTGCGTCGGTGAAATTGGCGTTTTCCAGGATGGCAAAAGTCAAGGTCGCTGCCGGTAGCCCGTCTTGCGCCTGCAGCACGGCGCCGCTGAACTGCGCTTCCTGGAAATTGCCGTAGGCGAGCGTGGCTCCAGACAACTGCGCTTGATTGTTGAACTGCGCATTTGCAGCTTGCACACTGCTCAATGTCGCCAATTGCAGATTGGCGCCATTGAAGAGTGCCGAATTCAGTGTGGCAGAGTACAGGTTGGCTTGGTTGAGAGTAGCGTTGGTGAAGTTGGTGCCGGTCAGATTCATGTACTGGAACTGCACGCCGGTCATCAACGCGTTGCTGAGATCAAGCCCCGCGAGTTGGTCTTTGCAAGCCGCGATATCGGCATAGCTCAGATCGAGCAACTGCCATTGCGGCAAGAAGCTGCAGGTCATCTGGGTACCTGCAAAACTGGTGCGGCAGGTACTGTCAGGCGGACTCGGCGTCATGATGCTTGGCCCGAATTCCGCGCCATCGATATCGGTGCTGGTGAACGCAGTGCACGTCAAGTTCGCAAATTGCAGATCTGCACCCGGCGCACCCTGACTTCCGCCAATGGCTACTTGATCGAAACAGGCGTTGGTCAGGTTCGCCTGGGTGAATGTGGTTGATTCTCCTGCCTCAGGTCCCTGCGCCAGCGTGGCGCCACTGAAATCAGCGCCAGTCAGGTTTGCACTTTCAAACGTCGCGCCGCTCAGATCAGCATTTGAGAAATTGGCGTTACTCAGATCGTGCGACGCAAAGTTCTGACCCACGAGCGAACGACCTGAGTAATCGGCCCCACTGTGGGTCACCTGACTGCACGCATAGGAGCTGATCTGCTGGGCGTAGACCGTCGAACTCATCGATGCCAACAGTAGGATCCCGCCAGTCGTGAGACACCGGAGCGTTAACCACACACCCGATGGAGGTGTTGCATGCTTGCCTTTCATCGGTATGCCTCAATTCGAGGAGAAGGTGATTTCGGTTGCCACACGCCCCGGTTTACCGGCGATGCCCAGATTCGGGATGCAGTTGTTGCCCGTCGTTGCCGGTGTCGTCGTCGGATTGCCGACATCGCCGCTATACCCGGTGTAAAACACAGGTGTAGCTCCAGTGCGCGTGCCGCCGTCGACATAGGCAATGCCATAGGACGGACCGCCGTTGCCACCCGCTCCACCACCGCCGGAGCCTCCCGGCATTCCACCGGCACCGGGGCCGCCATCGGAATAGCCACCACTCTTGGTTGCGCCCGCCGCGCCACCGCCAGCAGCGCCCCCGCTCGCGCCGGCGCCGCCGGCGCCGCCGGTACCGCCAAGACCGCCGGTGATGGTCACACCCGTAATTGCCACCGTGGCATCGTCGACCACCAGCGCGAACGATGCACCACCCTGGGTCCCGCCGGTCCCTCCGGTTCCTCCGCAACCGCCGGCACCGCCGCCACCGCCCACCTGGCCTGCATGCGATGTGACATACCAAGGCAGGTTTTCAGCAGTGCAATAGCCACCACCGCCGCCACCACCGCCACCATCGCCGAGACCGCCGGACACACCGGTACCACTCACCGATGGCACCCATCCCGCACTGCCATAGCTGCCGATCACATCGCTGCTCGGCTGACCCGCATCGCCGCACGTGCCAGCGCTTCCGGAGTTTCCGCCGAAGCCCTTGCCATCGTCGCACTGGTAGGAAATGAAGTCATAGCAAACGCCGTTGCCGTGTTGTCCACCGGACGCGCCGCTGGCACCGTTCGCGCCGTTGCAGGACGCTGAGCTGGGGCCAGTGCAGAAGTTGTCAGAACAATTCACCGAAGTGTTGCCAGAAACGGTGGGGTTGGAATTCATGCCATAACCACCGAGACCGCCGTTGGCCGTCGTGCAGGCCGAGTTGCTGCCTCCGTTCTGGCCGCTGGCAGCGCCGCCCGATCCACCCGGAACACCTGCCGCACCAGCAGTACCGGCAGCCCCTTGAGCAGCAATGATGTTCACGTACTTCAGACTCAAACTGGAGCCATCACTGACCAGGACGCCAACCGAAGAGGCGCTGAGATTTCCGCTGGCGCTGGCCGCCTCGATATGGAAGCCGCTGACGACTGCATTGCTGGCGGCCGAAGCGCTGATGATCGGCAATCCGGCAAGCGTGCCCGCGCCGGCTTGAATCACTGAGTAATAATCCGGCTGCGAACCACTGCTCAGGCAACCGCCGAACAGACCTTGCGACGCACCCACATTGAGCGTCGCGCTCACGTTGTAGGCGTTGTAGTAGGCCAGCACGCCGCAAGACGCTCCTGCCGGGCATTTGGCCAGACCGCCGGAAAGACTCGCGCATGCGCTGCCAGCGCTGGTGCACGAATTGCTATCGCTTCCGCCACTGGGATTGACATAGATCCAGTTGTCGAAGCCGCTGGGCACCGTGCCGCTGCACTCCCAGGTTGGTGCCGTGGTCGCTACCTCAGCGGCCAAGACGGAGTTCGTCGAATCCGGGCAATCGGATGGCAGAGTCGCCTGCGCGAGATTCAGTTGGCCCGCGAATTCCGCGATGTTGCAGTTCACCGAGGCGCCGGTGAAGATTGGCGCGCAGGTACTCGACAATCCGTAAAGCGCCGCACCCACCACTGCGCCCGTCATCGATGCGTTGGTAAAATTGGTGCAGGACAATGCGCTGTACTGGAAATTCGCAGCGGAGATCGTCGTCCCGGTGAAATTGGTTTGGCTCAAGTTGGCCAACGAGAAGCTTGTCGGCGATTGGGTGTTGGGGCTTGCTGCCAGCGTAGCGCCCGTGAAGTTGGCGTTGGCCAGATTCGATCCTGCAAAACTCACGCCGTATAGCTTGGCATTGGAAAAATCCGCACCGCTAAGATCAGCACCCGCGAAGTTCATGTCAGTCAAAGGTTGCCCGGAGTAATTCAGCGCTTCAACGCTGCACCCAGGGCATTGCGCCGCCATCATTGCCGCCGCCTCGCGCGTCGCGGAAGGCTGATAGTGGGGGCTCGCCATCGGCGAGTCACTGAACAAGACCAGTACACTCCACAGCAAGATTCGGTGGAGCATCAGATGCTGCAATGCGGCGCCAGTTCGCATCATCGTGTCCTCTTGATTTTGGGTTCTGCCCAACCCGCAAGCTGGACGGTACAGTTTCCGCCGAGTTGCGATGGGATGCGGTCAAATAGCAGGTAAAACCGGGACAACCTGCAGATTGATTTTCAAGAATTGGTTTTTGTGCTACGCAAGCGAATGCCTTGAAAAAAACTTTCAACGTGTCAGGGAAGGCCTGAACAAGTTACTCGTTTGGCGGCACAGCGGGTTTGACACCACTGAGGACGCATATGGGCTCGGTCAGCTGCGTGCTCCGCTATATCGGGCCCCGTCTCTTGGATCGGAAAATGAGCATTATTGAGCCTTTTATCCCTTTGTTTGCCTCATTCCGTGACCGCTGGACTCACCTCTGCCGTGAGCGCCAATAATCGGTGACGCGCCTGCCAAAGATCCGACAGCGCAAGAAACGTCAGCACCTGAACGGCGTTCTTCGCGAGACCGCGGATCTGCACTTTCACGAAACCGAACTGGCGCTTGAGCACGTGGAAGGGATGCTCGACACGGGTCTGAAAACGCGCCTTGAGAATCTCCAGGTCTTGCGTGGCTTCGCGGATTACATCGTTGGTGATCGCCTTGACCTTGGCGCGCTTCGCAGCGACGTGCCAGGAAACGTCTTTGCGCTCCACTCGATGTTCGGCACCGCTGTAGCCAGCGACTGCGTAGACCGCCACTTCGCTGCCCTGCAACAGGCGCTCGGTCTGCGTCACGTCGGCTGCGTTCGCCGTCACCAAAACTCACCTGACTCATGCGGCAGCACACTCTCCGTCGTTGGTACGACAAGTCCACAAGAAGCAGGACTTGTTCAGAGATTCCCCAATCGTTGAATAAGTGTCCTCTGGGCCCGCCATGTCTCACCGCGCAATACAATGTCCGAGAAGTGATTGACTGTGACGCGTCAGCGTCTTTGCGGAACAAACAGGTCGGCGGCGGATTGGCCAATCCGCAACAACGCGCCAGCTCGCCAATGCGATGCTCGGGCCGCACGAACTGGCGGTCTGCCGGCAGCGAAGCCCGCGCGATCTTCACCAGCGTGATCGAGACCGCCGCCATGGCCAGTCCGCATTTCTCACACCTGCGCGAGCAGATGCCCCCAATTTCCTGGTGCTACAAGGCGATTCCGAGGCACGCACCTGTCACGGCGTGTTTGGCTGCATCTGCCCGCGCAGGTGTGCGAAATGCGGGCTAGGATTCACTGCCCAGGCGCCTCCCACCCAAACTTGTGGAGCCAAGCATGTTCGACCACGTCAAATTCGGTGTCAGCAACTTCGCTGTCAGCAAGGCCTTCTATCTGAGGGCGCTCGCACCGCTGGGCATCACGCTGGTGACGGACTGGCCACCGAATGGGGTCGAACTGAGCCAGCCGGACGGCGTGGCCTCGTTGTGCCTTTATGAGACCCACGAGAAGCCAGCGCACTTGCACCTGGCATTCGTTGCCGAAAGCCGCGAACAGGTCCAGGCTTTCCATCAAGCCGCCCTGGAAGCGGGCGGCAGGGACAACGGTGGCCCCGGCATTCGCCCGCAATACAGCGGCAAATACTACGCAGCCTTCGTCATCGATCCGGACGGACACAATATCGAAGCCGTTTGCCACGAGGCCTGAGCGCTGAGCTTGGCCGACATGGCCGCGGCTCGGCTGTTATGGGGATCCCGGGCCAGCTCGCGACGGCTTTTCGAAACGCACTACCGATTCGCTGCCGCCGAAAAGCCGTGGCTCCAGGGATCCGGATCCAGCAGGAGTCCATGGCCCGAGCCCCACTCACAAGGCCGCCAGCCGCCGCTCCAGCAGCGCCACCCAGCGGTTGCGATTGTCCAGCGCTGGCCCCAATTGTTGTCGGGCCGCAAGCAGCGTCTGGCGGGCCTGCTCGCGCTTTCCCAGCGCCGCCTCGCAAATACCCTGGCTGATCCTGACCTGTACCGCCTGCAGCGGAACGACCTGTCCGCTGCCAAGCTGAGTCAGGGCGTTTCGCACCGACTCTGCACACAGTTCTGCTCGACCACTGTCGGCCTGGAGACGCGCCAGATCGGCGTGAAACAGGGCGAGTTTCCCGGCGCTCGTGCGACCACTGGTCTGCAGTCGCGCCAACGCCAGTGTCATGTCAGACAGGGCCTCTTCCAGACGGTTCTGGTCGGCCCTCAACAGAGCCAGTTTGTGTCCAGTATCGGCTACCGCGGCCAGCTCATCCTCTCCCAGCTGCAGCTGCGTGTGCAGAATCTCCAGCAGCGATTGTTCGGCCGCTTCCGGTTGACCTGAAACTCGCCACAGATCCGCGAGATTACTGCGCATCCGCAAGGTGCTGCTGCCCGATTCCCCCCAGAGTTGCGTCCGCAGTGCCACGGAACGTCGGTAGAGCATCTCGGCCGGCTCCAGGCGGCCCAGATCCATCAGCAGCGCGCCATAGTTGTTGGTGCTGTAGGCCAACATGCGCAGGTCGGGCGTGGGCGCCGAGTCTGCGTTCTCCAGCGCTTCCCGATACAGCCCTTCAGCCTCGATCAGGCGCAGTTGGTCGTGGTACAGATAGGCGAGTTCGGCCATCACATTGCCCAGCTGCGGATGCTGTGGGGCCAGCACCCGTCTGGAGATCCGCAGCGATTCCAGCAACAGCGGCTCCGCCTGATCCAGCTGCCCTTGCGCGGTGAGCAAGGTGGCAAGAGCTTGAGCGCTCATCGCGGTCTTGTAGTGATCGCCCAGGCTGCGTCGGCGATGGTCCAGAACCATCGTCAACAGGGTCTTGGCTTCTTCCACTCGCCCTTGCCGGCGCAGGTTGAGTGCAAGGTTGACGCGCGAGACGTTACTCAATTCGTGTGCCGACCCAAGCACCTGCAGCCGCAGCGCCACGGCGCGTCTGAGCAAAGGCTCGGACTTGGCGAACTGACCTCGCTCATGCAGCAAGAGCCCGAGGTTGTTGAGGGAGTCGGCCAGCGCCCGGAGATCTGTCGGTCGGGCCCGCTCGCGTACGCTCAGTGCCTTCCGCAACAGGATTTCTGATTCGTCATATTGCGCCAGCGTGCGCAGCGTGTCGCCCAGGCGGTCGGCGCTGCTGGCCGTTTCCGGATGTGAATCGCCGAGGGTGGCGGATCGCCGTTGGTAGGCCTGGCGATGTAGTCGCTCGGCATGACTGTACAGACCCAGATTAAGATAGACATCACCCAGGGCAGACATCAATTCGGTCTGAATTCGCGGTTGATCCGCAAGCTCCTGGGCAATGCGAGCACTGCCGGCATCAAGCAGCTCACGCACCGTCACCGTCTCGCCACGAGCCTGACCTGGGTCAGCCACCTGAAAGCTCTCGATCAGAAAATCTGCCACCGCGCGCGCCCGCTGCTCGGCCAACAAGGCACGGTCACGCTCCGCCGCGAGGCGCACCGACTGCACCATGACATTGACTACAAAGGCGACACTGAGGGCAACGATCAATGTCGTCGCCAGAGCACCCTGCCAGTGACGCCGCAGCAATTTGCCCATGCGATAGCGCCAACCATCGGGCCGCGCCAACACTGGGCGCCCGTCGAGATAACGACGCAGATCCTCAGCCAGCCAGGCGGCGCTGCGATAGCGGCGCTGCGGATCGAGGTGCAGGGCCTTGCCGACGATGGTGTCCAGATCGCCACGCAGTCTGCGCAGCAACAGAAGCGGGCGCATGCCACGCGCGCGGGCTCGTGCCGCCAGCTGCGAACCTGGCTCGCCTGCGGCACCGACCAGCGTCTCACTGGGCCGCGCGGATGTGCCCGCCATCAGCCGCTGTGCAAGCTCACTCTGGGTGATGCCTTCAAGGCTGGGCGGGCGGCTGCCGCAGAGCAACTCGAACAGCACCACACCCAGACTGTAGATATCGCTGGCGGTACTCACCGGCTGCCCCAGGAGCTGTTCGGGACTGGCGTAATCCGGGGTCATCAAGCGCTGCTGCGGCCTGGTCTGCGGGCTGATCTGGCCACTCTGCAGGATCAGCTTGGCAATCCCGAAATCAAGCAATTTGGGCCCGGCTTCGGCATTGACCAGGATGTTTGCCGGCTTCAGGTCGCGGTGAACCACCAGCTGAGTGTGCGCGTATTCCACAGCCTCACAGACCGACAGGAACAATCGCAGTCGTGCCTGCAGATCCAGCTGCCGCTGATCGCAATAGGTGTTCAGCGGTTCGCCATCAACATACTCCATGACCAGATAGGGCCGCCCGCTGTCTTCGGCGCCACCGTCGAGCAAGCGGGCAATGTGCGGATGCTGCAAGCGAGCCAGAATCTGTCGTTCGACTCGAAAGCGCTTTTCCCAATCGGCACCCATGCCCGAAGCGACAAACTTGATTGCCACTCGTTGATCGAACTGCTGATCGTCACGCCGGGCCAGCCAGACGCTGCCCATCCCGCCGGCGCCGATGGGCTCGATAAGCCGATAGGGCCCGACCGGCCATCCCGGACAGTGCCAATCACTGCCGAGCGCTTCAACCGCGGCGCGTCCAATCGCCGCCTGCACGCGGTCAGCCGGTTGATCGTATGCCAGCAGCGAGCGCACCTCGCCAACCAGCTCGGCATCGTCGGCAGCAAACTCATTCAACAGGGCCTCACGCGCTGGCTCTGGCAGCTCGGCGCAGCGTTCGAAAAGCGCCTCCACCTGGCGCCAGCGCTCTGGCGTCATCACGGCGCCTGCAGCTCGCGCTGCAGCCAGGCGCGAGCCAGGCGCAATTCGCGGTGCACGGTGGCCTCGGAGATCCCCACAGCCTGCGCCATTTCGGGATAGGTCAGCCCGCCAAACAGCTGCATTTCCAGCAGTGCCGCGCGGCGTGGGTCCATTTTCTGGAGTTGACCCAGAAGAAGATCGACCGTCAGCAGATCCAGGCTTGGCACATCCATGACGGCAAGCTCTTCGCTCAGGCTCACCTGCACCTGCGCGCCTCCGCGCTTGAGTCGGTCGTGCCCCCGGGCATGATCGATCAGGATCCGCCGCATCGTGCGCGCGCTGAGCGCCAGAAAGTGCGCGCGGCTGAGCACCTGCAGCGGTGAGTCGGCCAGACGCAGATAGGCCTCGTGAATCAACGAGGTGGTTTGCAAGGTGTGATTGCCGCGCTCACCGCGCATGGCCCGTCGAGCCAATCGCCGCAACTCTGGGTATAGCGCCGCGGTCAGCTCATCAACGGCTGTCTCGGCGATTTCGCCCACCTCAGCAGCGCCCGCAGGGCTTGGATCGGAGGGCTTGATCACGATCTGAACCGCGTTTCCCGAGCAAGTTGCTGATCATAGCGGAGTGTCAGCGCCAAGCCAGCGCCGGCCCCACCGGCGCTCGCCAGCCAACCAGCGGGGCCAGCTGGCTGGACTGGAACGGGAGCGCGGTGGACCGGCGCAGAACGAGTCGGCCACTAACCCCCTCACTCGTAACCGTTGGCAAAAATGCGCTGCACTACATTGAGGTCGGCGGCGCTGTTGTTGCCCAGCGCCGGATCGAACACCCAGTTCGGTTCGGCCGCGGACACACTGATCTGCGCCTGCACCAACACGCTGGACGGCAGCTGCGCCGGCCATTGACCCGCTTGCAGCAAGTCCAGGCCACCGCCGGCCGGCAGATCAACCAGCAGGCTGAGTTCTCCGGCACCCGCCAGCGCCGGACAACTGGCACCGCCAACAGCACTGCAAGTCCATTGCGCAGCCAGCAACGGCGGATCGGCGACCAACTGAACCGCGCTGACAGCAGCCGGATCGGGCCCGGCGTTGCGAATCACCAGCAGATAGGCGATCGCAGCACCCGGGAAGGCCTCGGTTTCGCCGTCGCCCACCTCCACGCTCAAATCGGCAAAGCGGCGCACCGCCAGGGGCACTTGGCTACTGGCGCTGTCGATATGGCTGCTCGACCCCTGGTAACTGGCCTGGACCTGCGGATTGCCCGGGGTCGCCGGGACAACTGCGCAACTGAATCGAGCGGTGTCACCATTGATACTGGGCGGTCCGTTGTCGGTGCACTGCTCTCCGCTACTGAGACTGAGGCTGACACTGCCCCCCTGTGGCGCAGTGCCTGTCATGCCGACGACGTCAATCGACAGCTGCAGAGACTCACCCGCACGCACCGGCGCCAAGGGCGCGATCACGCTGGTGCTGCTGATGGGACGGAATTCGGCCTGCACAGTGCAATCGGCCAGCACTGGCAAGGTGACGAAAAGCAGTCCATTCAGGCTACCGCCGCAACTGCCGTTCACGGCAAACAGCTGGTGATTCGGGTCCGGGCTGAGCATGAAGCTCTGGCTGCCCTGATAAGGCAAAGTCTGCACGGTATCCGGCGCAATGCTGCCACCAGGCCCGCTACTGGGAATTACCCGAACGTCGTCGGTGCTGCAATGGATCTGCACCGTGTTGACCGCCATTCCAGACACGGAGCCACTGGCCAGGTCGGCCAGGCAGCTTTGAGCAGGCTGCTGAGGCTGGCCCGCCACCGTCACGTTGTAGTTGCTCAAGTCTTCGAGCGGAATGGCGAACCTGAAAGGGCCATTATCGACGACGACCAGATCATCGCCGCCATTGTTTCGCAGCAACAGTCCACTGCCCAGCAAGCCATTGACGATTCCGCCAACAGGAAACCGAACCGTCTGACAGCTGATGAGCACATTGCTTACACCGCCATTGGGCACGATGCCGCTGCCATCGGCCACGGTACACTCTTGAACGGGCACGGTCGGCTGGCCGGCCACCGTGACCGCATAGCTGTCGCCCATGAGGAGTTCGGCAGCGAACTGGAAGGTGCCATCGGCCGCAATGGGCAGGTCTTCGACGCCATTCAGACGCAGGACCAACCCGGCACCCAACAACCCGGCGACGCTACCGCCCACGCGCTGTCCTGGAATCGTGGTCGAGCGAAACTCGGCTGAAGAGCCGCCGACGCGAAGCCTTGTAGTCACCATCGTAGACGGCGTGGGCGCAGCGCGATGCCTGACCTGAATCTGGTCGCCGTTGACCGCAAGCTGGGGCGAGCTGACGAACGGCCCCGCGTTCAGCGCGAAGGCAGCCTCGGACCCACCCATCACACTGACCTGGGTGGGCACATTGAGACCACTGATCGTGATCACTTCTGACTGACGCAGATCGTCCACGGGCACGTCCAGTTGCTCGGCGAAAGCAAAGGGATCCGGCAGGGCAGCTTCGTTGAAACTGCCCCAGGAATCACCACCCCGCACCAGGCGCACGGACCAGCTGCCGGTTTTTGCTTGGGAATTGCCGCTGTCTCCGCGTGAGGTGTCGATAACCAGAACGCGATCCGGCAGGACGACATCGCTGGTGCTGCTCCAATACAAACGCCCACCTACCTCGCCCGGAAAATGGGTCTGGTTGAGCGCTGGAAGGTGGCAACCCCATTCGAGCACGGAGTAGAGCTCGTGAATCGTTGGCAGCCGCCAGTCGTCGAAGCCGCCGTGGTTGCTGGTTCGCGCCAGTTCCAGCGCGGCAGACCAACTGACCCGACTTTCAGTGCCGCCGCAAGTCGGACCGCTGCGCCCCTGTGGGCATTGCTGCCACTCAAGGCCCGTTTCCAGATCGCGCACGATGACTTCCCCTGGCACTGGCTCGGACACTTCAAAGCGCGAGTCTGGCGCCACCAACAGCGCCGGTGACGGGCAGATTGCGGCGACGGCCAGCATCGGTGCGCCCCATGTGATCAAGATCAGAATCCAGCATCGAAGGGCGTTCATGGACCACCTCGTACCAGCCGGACGAAGCGTGCGGCCGTCTTCGGTGCGAGAAAGTTGCGGGGCGTGCCGAATCCGACGGTCCAGGCCTCGTCGCTGCTTGCGACGGCGCCAGCCTCTGGTCGTTTGCTCCAGTAGTTGTTGATGGTCCCCGGGAAATAATCGGGATCGATGTATTTCAATGTGCCTGTCACAGGCTCCTGCAACTGCAGGGTAGTGAGCTCGCGCACGTCCGGCAGGCGCCAGTCACTGGCCCCGCACAGTCCGCCGGGTAGCGCGTTCACCGCATCACGATAGGCCGTGGTGTGGCACTGCGGCAGCGTGCCATTGCACGCCGTTCCGTCGGCGCTGCCGGGCAAGCCCGCATTGATCGTCGGATCGGGGTCGTACCAGGTGTACGCATGGCCTTGATGACGGAGATCCGTGGGTGCATTGACCTTGACCTCCCAGATCAGGCCGGTGTGGTTGTCGCGCGTGCACGCCCAGTCGCCAGGGCCGCTGCCCAGCGTCGCGTCGGCCGAAAGCACGCTCCCGTCATTGGCAATCTTGCTGTAGTCGCGGCCTGCTGCAGAACTCGCGCCGACCTTGCTCAGCAATCCATAGCGATCCGCGGCACTGCGACCACCCACGCAGTCTTGGCCAGGATGACTGGCGGGCTGGGGATCCTGGTTGTCTGGCCCCACTCTGCCGGTCGGGCCGGTGTCATTGAAACAACTGATCTGAGCGCTGTCGGGCACAGGCAGAGCCAGCGCCGGAGCACAAAGCCAAAACAGAAAGCCAGCGTGGATTCGCCAGCTGCGCAAGGTGGACATGGTTTGCTCCTTCACGGGGGTAGTGAAGGGAGAAGCGAGCTTTGGTGACCAACACCCTCACGCAATCCGACACGTCGAACGCACCATCTCATTGTTGCTGTCGGGCACCGAAGCCACATGCGCAGCACCGACATCCACGTGCCCATGGCCAAACGCTTGCATGGCACCGACATTCTCTCCCCTCCGTTCCCTTGACCATGAACATGGCTGACGAGTGCTGTGCCGAAGCCCAACTCTGGCTCCCGCGGAATTTCTGGCCGATCGTCTCGGGCCAGATGCACGTTCTCCATGCCAGTCCGTGTCACCCAAGCGCCGATAGACTCGGGCCCGGGCGCCAGCGCCACGTGTCCGCCGGCCGCCGCGGTCGGGCCAGCATTCGGGGTGCCGGATGGGTCGTCGAGAGCTATCCGCTCGGGTTGCGGCGTCCGGCGCCGCAACAGCACAATCGCGAGATGAGCGTCGACCGCCAATACCTGCACCTGACCTTCTCACCCGGCCCACAACACGGTCAGGTGGGCAGGCCATGATGCTGGGGATCATCCTCGACCAATGCGTGTTTCCGCGATTCATGGCGAGGCTGTGGGCCTGCGGCCTGGCGCTGGCGGGTCTGCTGATCACGACGACAGCCGCGGCCGCCGATCCGCCCTGCCCTTCGGGCGAATCGCCCGAGACGCTGCGCAAGACCTCGATTCGCCATTTCCGCGCTGCTGACTACAGTGCAGCGCAGGCGATCGAACACTGCCTGCTGGAATTGGCGCAAGCGCGCGGCGACCGCAAGGATGAGGCGCAATCGCTCAACAATCTGGGCGTGCTGGCAAAACGCCTGGGCGATGCAAGCACGGCGCAAGGCTATTACGAGCAGGCATTGGAGCTGCGGCGAGTCCTGGGTGATCGCGTGGGTGAAGCCGAGTCCTTGAACAACATCGCGGTGCTGCACAAGAACCGCGGCGAGTTCTATCCGGCGCTGGATCTGCAACTGAAAGCACTGGCGCTGCGTCGCGAACTCGACAGCGCCACGTTGACGGCGCAATCGCTGGACAACATCGCCCTGATCTACAAGGCCCTGGGCGACCTCGCCGAGGCCGAGCGCTACAGCCGGGAGGCACTTGCCACCCTGGGTAGCGCAGCCCCACCGCTGGAAGAGTCGCGCGTGCGCGGCAATCTCGGATCCATTCTGGTCGAGCGTGGCGAACTGGCAGAAGCCGAAACCGTGGCGCAGGCCGCGCTGTCTCTGGCGGTAGCCCATCACGGGCGCAGCGCAGAGATCGATGCGCGCCATGTGCTCTCACGCGTGGCACGCTTGCAGGGCCGCGCCGCTGATGCGCTGGGCCAGATCGAGACGGCGCTGCCGCTGGCCATCACCGCGGGTGATCCGAAGACCATCGGCGAGATCGAGATCGAGCGCGCCGGCCTGCTGCGCGAGCTTGGCCGACTGGGCGAAGCGCGCACACAGATCGAGACCACGCTGGCTGAGGCGCGCAGCCGCCAGGCGCGGTTGATCGAGCGCGCTGCTCTCGACGAACTGGCGCGCTGCGCTGCTGCGCTCGGCGACCACGAAGCGGCCTACGCCGCCCGCGACGCACACGCAAAGCTCGATCGCGAACTCACCGGCGCGCTGACCAGTCGCCAGATGGCAGATCTGCGCGGACGCCTGCAGGCCAAGGAGAGCGAGGCCGAACTGGCGCTGCTGCAGCGAGACAACGAGATCCAGAAGCTGCAGATTACGCGCCAGCGCATCCTCGGCATCGTCCTCGTTGTCGGCGCGCTGGCACTCGGCCTGCTGGCCCTTTTGGTGGCCGCACGTCTGCGCTACAGCCGTCGAGCCAACACTCTGCTCGAAACAAAATCCCGGGAGCTGGAGCAGGCCGCCCGCACCGACCCGCTGACCGGCCTGCCCAACCGACTGCACATCGGCGAAGTGCTGGCGATGCCCGCCAGCGGACGGCGCTGCCTGATGCTGCTCGACCTCGATCACTTCAAGGCCATCAACGATCGCCACGGCCACGAGGCCGGCGACCGTGCGCTCTGCGCCGCTGCCGCAGCGCTCCGCAGTGCGGCTGGCAAGCAGGCCACCGTGGGTCGCTGGGGCGGCGAGGAATTCATCGTCGTTGCCGAGCAGACCGCCGAAGGCACCGAAACGGCGCTGGCAGAGTCACTGCTGGCCGCGCTGCGCGAGATCAAGCTTGAGCACGACGGCCGACCGATCACCCTGAGAGCCAGCCTGGGACTCGCATGCCCCCAGCCCGGAGAAGCCGCCGACCAGGTGCTGCGCCGAGCCGATGCCGCGCTCTATGCCGCCAAGCAACAAGGCCGCGATCAGGTTTGCGCTGGTTAGGTGCCGCAATCTGGCTTCGGCTCAGAAGCTCCAGATCCGCGCCTGCGGTCGCCCGCGCGGGAATGACCTTGGTTTCGTGGCCACGCCGACGAGCAACGCCAGCCCAGGGTTATCCCAACACCCTGCGTGGCGTGACACTGGCGGCGCGTCGTGCCGGTAGCCAGCAGGCGCCGATCGTCACTGCGATCAACAGCGCGGAGACACTGACGAAAGTCAGCGGATCGTAGGTCTGCACGCCGAACAACAGGCTGGACATCCATCGGGTGAGTGCCAGCGCCAGGATCAGACCGACGGCCAGTGCCGTCATCTGCAGCGCGATGCCCTGGCGGAGGACCAGACCGAGCACGCGACCGGGCGAGGATCCCAGCGCCAGGCGCACGGCAATCTCGGCGCTGCGCTGGCTGACCATGAAGGCCATCAGTCCGTACAGCCCGGTGGCGGCCAGCAGCAGCGCGACCACCGCAAATACGCTGAACAGATTCAGCGAAAAGCGCTGCCGGCTGATCGAGTCGCGGTAGACCTCGGCGAGGCTGCTGAAGCGCACCGGCAGTTCCGCGGCGGTGCTGGCCAGAACCTGACGCACGGCAGCGCTGACGCTGCCCGGATCACCCTGGGCACGCACCACGATGCTGAAGTCGCGCGCCCTCGCCGGGCGTTGCACGTAGTTGACGTACACCGTGCCGTGGTCGGCCCGCTCAATCGAGCGCTCATGCACGTCGGCCACCACGCCAATGACGTTCAGGACTTCGAGTTCGCCATCCATGTTGCCGAACTGCAAGCGCTGGCCGATCGGGTCGCGGCCCGGCCAGGTGCTCTGCGCCAGACTGCGACTGACCAGGGCCACATGCGGCGTTCCCGGTTGGTCGGTGCGCGCAAAATCCCGCCCGCGCAACAGGCTCATCCCCATGGCTTCAAGGTACCCGGCGCTGGCAACCCGGAACTCGGCATAACCCAGCGGCTCGGGGCGACCACCAAAATCGGCGTGCTCGTCGAAAAAGGAGCCATTGCTGCCGTCGCCCGACAAGGGCAGGCCGTTGCTGCCGCCGACCGCCTTGACGCCCGGAATGGCTGCGAGCTTGCTGATCAGTGTGTCGAGTTGCGCGACGACCCGCGCGTCACCCTCAACTCCGCCTTGATCTTCCAGTGTCAGGTTGACCGTCAGCGCACCATCGGGCTCGAATCCCGGGTCTTGCTGCAACAGCCCCATGACGCTGCGCGCCAGCAGGCCCGCGGCGACGAGCAGCACCACCGTCAGTGCGCCCTGCGCCACCACCAGCCCCTGGCGCACGCGCGTGGTAGCGCGACCAGCGCTGCTGCTTCTGCCGCCCTCCTTGAGTGCCACGGCAATCACCTGATGTCCGCTGCGCGCGGCGATCAGACCGATCACGGTGCTGATCAACAAGGTCCCAAGGGTGGTCACCCCAATCACCCGCCCGCTCAGCCGCAGATCCTGCGCCCGCGGCAGTATGTCGACTGCGATCTGTGCAAACACGGTCAGCGCCAGATGGGCCGCCAGCAGGCCCAACAGCATGCCCGCCATACCCAGCAGCACGCTTTCGACCACGAACTGCGCCGCGATCCGGGCCGATCCCGCACCCAGCGCATCGCGCACTGCCAGTTCCTGTCGCCGCGCAAGCGCCTGCGCCAGAAACAGATTGGTGACGTTGGTCGCCGCGATCAGCAGCAGAAAACCGACCCCGGCCAGCAACACCCACAATGCTGCGCTCACCGATCCGACCATGGCGGTGCGCAGATCGGTCAGGGCAAAGGCGGCCAGGTCGACATCGCTGCCGTGCTCGCGCCGGAGTGCCGCGCCGATGGCCCTGGCATCCGCTTGAGCTTGCGCCATGTCCACACCGTCACGCAGCCGTGCGATCACCGACCAGTTGTGCGCGCTGCGCGATTCGCTGGGCGGGATCGCGCGGGCGTCCATCCACAGCTGTGCGCCTTCCGGGAACTGAAATGACTCCGGCATCACGCCGACGATCGGCAGGTTCAAGCCAAAGGCGCTGACCGAGCGGCCAGACAGATTCGCCGACGCACCCAGGGTCTCTTTCCAGTATCGATGACTGACCAGGGCGCCCGGTTCCGTTCCCGCAGTGCCCAAGTCCGAGCCAATGACCGGCTGCACCTGCAGGACCTGCAGAAATTCCGGGCCCACCAGGTAAGCGCCGGCACGCACCGCACGATTGGCCGACGACACCGTGGTCACTCCGCCGCTGTACTCGGCCAAGGCGACGAGTCCGCGGTGCCGCGCTCGGAGGTCGTCCAGATTGGGCTCGGCCAAAGGCATCTTGCGTCCCTCGGCGTCGACCTCCTCGACCTGTACCAGCCGTTCGGCCTCGGCATAAGGCAGCGGCTGCAACAGCACCGCATCCACCACGGCATAAATGGCCACGCTGGCACCGATGCCCAGGCCCAGCGAGATCAGCGCCAGTAGCGAAAACGACAGGCGCTGGCGCAGACCACGCACGCCGAGCGACAACTGATGCAATAACCCGGGGAGCATGGCCTTGGTCCTCTCGATTCTTGGGGCGACTGTGAACAGCAGTCGCTAGGCAAGAACCGCGCCAGGGCCACAATGCCCCGTGAGCCGCCGGTGGTGCAGGCCATCACGAACGAAGTTCGCTCTGCTTGTTCGATTCCGGACGCTTTGTTGCGGGAGCGCATCCACGTCAGCATGACCGCGCAATTCCCGGCTCACTCGAAGCCATTGCCGAATATTGCATCGACGCTGCCCAGCTGCACCGTTCCCTCCGCGGCTGGACTGGCAGCGTGGGCTCTGTCCAGCGCTTGCAGACGCCAGTGGCACTGGCCGGGGAGCCGTCGCCGGCAACACCAGCCGAATACTGGTTGTTACATTGATTGAAGGTCTGCAGGCAGGCCAGACAGAATCAGCTCGCCGCATGTGCGGTGCCAGTGGAACGACTCCATGACTCTTGCTGCAAGCGCTGTTCGTGTCCTGTTGCTGGGTTGTCTGATGCTGGGCGGCTGCGCCCATTACACGGTGGATCAACGTGCCGTGCTCAAGCCCACGCCCGAGCCCGCGGACGCGCCTCCGGTGGTGGCGCGACTGGCCGCACTCGGTGTCAGCGGCGAGACCCGAAGCATCACGACGGATGACGGCGTGAAGCTGCATGCAGTCTGGATTCAGCGCGATCCGAGCCGGCCGACAGTGATCTATTTCGGCGGCAACATGACCATCGCCAGCAACAATGCCGTGTATCTGGTGCGGCAGTTCGGCGAATTGCCATTCAATCTGCTGGCCGTGGACCATCGCGGCAGTGGTTTCTCCGAAGGCGAACCCACCATTGACCGCATCCTCCAGGATTCCGTGGTGGCCTACGACTACGCCCGCCATACACTCGGCATCGCCCCCGAGCAGATCGTCCTCCACGGATTTTCCATGGGCAGCTTCATGGCCGGCTATGCCTCCCAGCATCGACCGATTGCAGGCCTGGTACTGGAAGGCAGCGCCACCACCACGGAAGAGTGGGTCAAATCCAGCGTTCCCTGGTACTTCAAGCCCTTCGTGCGCATCGACGTGGCGCAAGACATGCGCGGTCGCGGCAACCGGCAGGTCGTCGAGACACAAACCGCACCCTTGCTGCTGATGGTGGGCACCGCAGACCGCCAGACCCCTGCCGTGCTGACCAAACGACTCGCCGAAGCAGCCCGCAGCAACGGCCACAAGGTCGAGGTGCTGATCGTGAAGAACGCCGCGCATGGCGATGTACTCAATGATGCCGAAGGCCGACGCACCTACGCCGACTGGCTCAAGAGCCTGACATCGACCCAGGCAGCTGCCCTGCCGACCAGCTGAGCCACCATGGGCTACGCAGAGCAGGAGCCCCGGCTCTTGTAGCCCGAACTGCGCGCAGCGCTGTCCGGGCGGTGATGCGGAAGAGCCCCGCTGAGCCGCTGCGCGGCACGGCGGGCTACAAGAGCACCTGTAGCCCGAACTGCGCGCAGCGCTGTCCGGGCGGTGACGCGAAAGACCCCGCTGAGCCGCTGCGCGGCACAGCGGGCTACGGAAGGCGGGGCGCTTAGTGCGGCTAGGTGACCCCAGGGGAAACCTCGCCTTCTGCCAGTTGCCACAAATCTCCGTTACACTCGCGCGCCATGACTGCTGATCTTCAGACTACGCGCGTACTTTCGCTGGACAGCTCCGGGCGCATCCTGGACTGGATCAGCTGGCAATCGGCTGTTTGCCTGTATGTGCGCGAGGCTGTGTTGTGGACGGTGGGTGAGCCTTGCCTCACGGTGCATGGCGGCGAGAATCGGCTCAGTGGCGAACAGAGTCTGATTCATCTGCACCCGATAGTGGCCAGCCGCACCAAGGCCAAGACGCCACTGGTGGATCCGGCGCCGGCGCTCACCAATCAGGCGCTGTTCTCGCGGGACCGACATCTGTGCATGTATTGCGGGCGCCATTACACGCGCTCGGAGCTCACTCGCGATCATGTGTTGCCGCTGTCCAAGGGCGGCCTGGACATCTGGGAGAACGTGGTTTCGGCCTGTCTGCACTGCAATACCCACAAGGGCAACCGCACGCCGCAGCAGGCTGGCATGCCGCTGCTGGCCATACCGTTCCGGCCGAGCTGGGTGGAGCATCTGATTCTGTCCAATCGCCACATCCTGGCCGATCAGATGGACTTCCTGATGGGACACATGCCGCGCAAGCGGCGGCTGATGTAGGCGGTCTGGCGGCAGGCACATCCTGCCGAGCAAGCTCGGCACTACAACAGCCTCGAACACCGAAGCTCTCGTAGAGCGGAGCTTGCTCCGCTGCCTTGGCTGGGCTGTCGCTGTTGGCTTTCACGCCAAGTCCAACAACGGCACATCCTGCCGAGCAAGCTCGGCACTACAACAGCCTCGTACACCGAAGCTCTCGTAGCGCGGAGCTTGCTCCGCTGCTCTGGCTGGGCTGTTGCTGTTGGCCTTCACGCCAACTCCAACAACGGCACATCCTGCCGAGCAAGCTCGGCGCTACAACAGCCTCGTACACCGAAGCTCTCGTAGCGCGGAGCTTGCTCCGCTGCTCTGGCTTTGCTCTGCGTCCGGCGCCTTGTCACTTTCTTGTTGGGGCGTGATCGGTCACCATCGGCGGTCTCCAGCCTTTCGGGATCACCACTGATGACCTTCATTCGTCAATTGCGCCCGGTCTGCTGCACGCTGTTTGCGCTGACACTGGCGCCGCAGATCCCGGCGGCGGAGTTGAGCGACGGGCTCCAGGCCCAGGTGATCGAGTGGCGCCGCGATCTGCACCAGCACCCGGAACTCGGCAACAGTGAAACCCGCACCGCGGGCATCGTGGCGGCGCATCTGAAGGCGCTGGGTCTGGAGGTGCACGAAGGCATCGCCGTCACCGGCGTGATCGGCTACCTCAAGGGTGGCAAGCCTGGCCCCTTTCTGGCCCTGCGCGCAGACATGGACGCACTGCCGGTCACCGAGCAAACCGATTTGCCCTTTGCCTCGAGGATCACCACCCAATTCCGCGGCGAACAGGTCGGCGTGATGCATGCCTGCGGCCACGACACGCATGTGGCCATGCTGATGGGTCTCGCCCAGGCGCTGGCCGAGCAACGCGAGACCTTGCCCGGCAGCGTGCTCTTCATCTTCCAGCCGGCCGAAGAAGGTTCGCCGGATGGCGAACAGGCCGGCGCCCAGCGCATGCTCGCCGAGGGCCTGTTCAGCGATCGCTATCACGGCAAGCCCGATGCGGTCTTCGGCATGCACGTGCGCTCACTGCTCAACACGGGACAGATCGGCCTGCGCAGCGGCCCGGCGCTGGCTTCGTCCGACACCTTCTCGATTCAGGTAATCGGCACGCAGACCCACGGCTCCAGACCCTGGCACGGTGTGGATCCCATCGTCGTCGGCAGCGAGATCGTGCTCAACCTGCAGCAGATCGTGTCGCGCGAGCTGGACATCTCGGCCCTGCCCACCGTCGTCACCATCGGCCAGTTCAAGTCGGGCATACGCCAGAACATCATCCCCGACGAGGCCTTCCTGCTGGGCACCATCCGCAGCTTCGATCCGGTGCAACGCAAACAAGTGATCGAGGCCATCGAGCGCCGCGCGACTGGGGTCGCTGCCGCTGCCAATGCCCAGGCCATCTTCAGCCTGAAGCCGAACGGCTATGTCGTGACCGTCAACAACCCCGAACTGGTGTCACGCATGAAGCCGCTGCTGGCCACTACCGAGGGCGTGACCGAGGTGGTCGACATGGCTCTGATCACCGGCGCCGAGGACTTCAGCTTCTATGCCCGCGAAGTGCCTGGTCTGTTCTTCTTTGTGGGCGTCACCCCGCCCGGCCGGGATCCGGAGCAGGCCCCGGGCAACCATTCACCGCGCTTCGTGGTCGATGAAGCCGGACTGCCGATCGGCATGCGCGCCATGCTCAGGGTGACGCTGGCGTATCTCAATGGAGAGTAGCCGTACCTGTCAGAACGTCCGCTGCGCGGCCAGGCCACAGGGCGCTGCGCCTCTGGTAGGAGCGACCTTGTGTCGCGACCGCAGCGGTGCACCGCTGGGTCTTTGGTCGCGCCGCAAGGGCGCTCCTACTTCAAGGGCGGGCTTGCCGGTCGCGCCGTGAAGGCACTCCTACAAGGGCGGGCTTGCCGGTCACGCCACCTCGCGCCCCTGATAGAACCTGCGGCTGGCCAGTTCCAGAAGCTCCCGGTCCTCGACCGTATCGCCGTAGGCGTAGATCTCCGAATAGGCGGACCGGTCCACGCGCTGGAGCACACGCTCGCGCTTGCAGGACGACACGCATTGCGGGCCTTCATAGTGCCCAGTCAATCGTCCATCTCGATGTTGCAGCGCCGAACAGATGAGCTCCAGTCCTTGCGCCTCGCACCAGGGGGCCAGGTAGACATCCAGCGCCCCTGACACCACGATCACGCGATCACCGCGGGATCGATGCCAGGCAATACGCTCGGCGGCCTCAGGACGAATCACGCCCGGCAACACCGAACGGGCGAAGTCCAGTCCGTGGTCCTGGTAACTCTGCAGGGACACACCCGTGAATCCCAAACGGACGATGGCAGCTCGCAGCAGGGAACCCGAGACCGCACCGAGCTTGTAGCCGATGATCAGCGGCGCCAGCAGCACGCCACCGAACTGCACCCGACGTTTCGGAATCGCCAGACGGAAGAAGTCCGGCAACATCTCCCGGGTGGTGATGGTGCCATCGAAGTCGAACAGGGCCAACGCAGGCAAATCATCGGACATCGCAGATCAGCCTCAAGGGAGCAACTTCAGAAGCGGCCGAAGCATAGACGGTGATGCGGTGCTCAAGCGTCGCACCTGTGGGAGCGGCTTCAGCCGCGATTGAATCTGTGGGAGCGGCTTCAGCCGCGATTGAATCTGTGGGAGCGGCTTCAGCCGCGATTGAATCTGTGGGAGCGGCTTCAGCCGCGATCGTCCGTCCGCGAGCAGCCCCGATCCGCGGTCGCGCCGCAAGGGCGCTCCTACAAGGGCGGGCTTGCGGGTCGCGCCACAAGGGCGCTCAACGGTGGGCTTGCGAGCGCCCACTCCACCGCTGCCAGGGCATGGATGCGGGTGGTGTCGAACAATGGCACGCGGCTGTCGGTGCTATCGACCAGCAGGCCGATCTCGGTGCACCCAAGGATGACGGCCTGGGCGCCGCGCCTGATCAGGCTGGCGATGATGGCGCGAAACTGCGCACGGGAATCGGCGTCGATCCGGCCCTGGCAGAGCTCTTCATAGATCACCCGATGAACGATCTCGCGCTCATCCGGCTCAGGGACGAGCACTTCCAACGCCTGCGCCTGCAGCCGACCGACGTAGAAGTCCTGTTCCATGGTGTAGCGCGTACCCAGCAGACCGATGCGGGTCAGCCCGGCCGCCCGGATTTCGGTCGCGGTGGCATCGGCGATATGAAGAAGAGGAATGGAAACCGCAGCCTCCAGCGCGCCTGCCAGCTTGTGCATGGTGTTGGTGCACAGCACCAGGAACTCGGCGCCGGCGGCTTCCAGCGCCTTCGCCGCATCGACCAGAATGCCGCCCGCCTGAGCCCAGTCGCCGCTCTGTTGCAGGCGCTCGATCTCGTGGAAATCGACGCTGTAGAGCACCAGTCTGGCCGAATGCAAACCGCCCAGACGCTCGCGCACCCCCTCATTGATCAGCCGGTAGTAGGGAATGCTCGATTCCCAGCTCATGCCGCCGATCAGTCCGATGGTTTTCATCAGAACCGGATTCCTGAGTTCCACAAGTCAGAGATTACAAGGCCGCGCTGCCCAGGAAGCAATTCCCAAGCTCCAACCGCGTCATTGCGAGCCACCTGTTTCGGCCCGAAACTGCCCACGGGCCATGACCCCGCCGTCGTAGGTCATGTTGTCCGCGTCAGCGGACTACGTGACATCAAGTTGCGTCACGTAGCTCGCTACGCGAGCAACATGACCTACAACAGCAAATCAACGACTTGCGATATGAGTTCATGGAGAGCCACCTGTTTCGGCCTGAAACTGCCCATGGGCCATGCCCCCCCCTCGGCGTCATTGCGAGCGTAGCGAAGCAATCCAGGGGTGTGCGGCGCTACCCTGGATTGCTTCGTCGCTGCGCTCCTCGCAATGACGCTTCAACAACTGACGACACGGGTTTGTTGCGAGCACAGCGAAGCAATCCAGGTGCACGGCCGATTTTCCCATTCCGCCCTGCCTTGTTAAGCTCGGGGCGAGAGACCCTGGACGAGACCCCCTCACTGATGGCACGAACGATGGACGTCTTCACCCCGAACCAGCTGCTGACCCTCAAGATCTGCGCCGTCATCATCGTCGTGGGCCTGATCATCCTGGCGATCGATCGCTGGTTCGTGCGGGCGGATGAGCCGACGCGCGATGAGCAGCTCGGCCAGGTGATCGAGCAGAACGAATTGCAACAGCTCACCGATCAGGCCGAGCTGGATGAACTGCGGCGCAAACTGCAGGCCTTCGAGGCCGTGACCGGGCAAGTGCAGAAGGTCAACACGGCATTGGTGCGGAAAGAAGCCGCGGCCCGATTGTGGTTGATCGAGTATCAAAGCCGCGAGCGCTCGCTGATTGGGGCCAATGCGCCGATGGCGCGGGTGGATGTGCCGCTGTTCGCCATTCTGATCGAGTTCGAGTCAGACCCCGGCTGGCCGACCTTCACCCAGGAGTACGCTGACGATGTCCCCGAGCTGCTGCCGGCCGACTTCGCCCAGCGCTTGCGGCGCATGGACGAATACCGCCTGGCCATGCAGGGTCGCCGGCTGGTCTTTGCCTCGCAGTTGCAGACGGCCGCCTTGATGCAATCGATACAGAGCAATACCAGCCCGGAATTTCACCCCGGCCTGCTCAACAGCGCCCTGCGCGTGGACGTGCAGTCGGCCATCGATATCGTCAACGCGCTGCCTCGATCACCGCAGCTGGCGCGCTTCTACCGAATCGAAGGCATCCAGGTGAACTTGCCGAAGGTGGATGGCAGCGCCCTCAGTGAGCGCCTGCAGGCGGATCGCGAACGCATTCAGGCAGAGCAACGCGCCGCTTCCGAGGAATTGGCCCGCAAGTTCGAACAGGATCGCGCGGAGTTCCGACAGCGCAACGACGAACTGCGTAGGCAGTTCCAGGAGCGCATGGATGCCGCCAGCGAAAAAATGCGTAGCAACGGCGTTTCGCCCCAAGCTGACAGCGCTTCTGAACCCGCGGCAGACTCGGACCCGCCGCCTTCCGAGTCCAGTTCGCCCAACTCGAACTGAGCGGGCCGGCCGGGATCAGCAGCGAATCCAGCGCCAATGGCTTATTCTTGAGTCCCGACGCTGCCGCCAGAATGACGGCCCGCGGCGGCCAGACCACCCCGTTTCAGCGACGTCAGCATCATGAACTTCACCGCTCAGGCCATTCCTCAGTCAAAGTTGCCGCCCGATATCTTCAGGGCTCCGCCGCACAAGCTCAGCGGCACGGTATTTCCGATTGGCAAGGTCGATGTCGGCGCCATCCGCGAGCTGCTGGCGACCAAGACCGAGGCCGAATGGCAGGAAAATGCCATGCGCCAGCAGAACTTCACGGTACACCGGCACACCGAATCGCTGGTGTTGAAGTGGTGTGCCAACAGCGGCGCAGACACGCCGGTCGAGACCACCCGCCATTACGCCGATTTCGAGCCGTTGCTGCGGCCGATCATGGAGCAGATCCATCAGGCCTACGGCTATGAGCGGCCGGTGATCCGCAAAGCCATGTTTGCCAAGCTCAAGGCAGGCGGCCAGATCCCTGATCATTGCGACGGCGCCGTGGCGCTGCGCATGGTGCACCGCATCCATATCCCGATCATCACCAATGACCAGGTGCACTTTCTGATCAACGACATCGACCATTCGATGAAGGTCGGCGAGATCGCGGAGATCGACAACACCCGCTTCCATTCGGTGCGCAACGACAGTCAGGAAGACCGCATCCACCTGATCATCGACTACTACCACGCCTGAGATCGCCCGAGCCTGGAAACCCGGGTGAGAGGTAGCGCGGCTCCGGCGCGCGCCCGATTGGGATGTGCGGCAGGGCGGTTCGCGCCGGCGGCCGCGGCTCGGACGGCCCTTACCGCGGCGCCTTCGCGTCATCGCCCGGAGAGCGCCGCGCGCACTTCGGGCTACAACAGCCCATGCATCATTCCCGATGAAGAATCCCAATCCACCTCTGATCCTCTGCTACCACTCCACCAACGTTAGCGGCCACGACTACGCCCTGAATGATCATGTGGCGCTGCGGGCCGATCTGGCCGCGCTGCATGCGGCCGGCTTCGATCTGGTGCACGCCTCCGATCTGGACACCGCGCCGCAGGCCGGTCGACCGCGCGCGGCGATCACCTTCGACGACGGCATGGTCCTGGATGCGCTCGATTTCGAACACCCGAGCTGGGGACATCAGGACTCCTTTCTGCGGATCCTGCGCGATCACCATGAACAGACCGGCCAGCACTGCCAGGCCGCCAGCTTCGTCATCGCCAGCCCGCAGGCGCGCGCCGAACTCGACCGCAAGGATTTCCTGTCCCTGAATGTCTGGCACGATGACTGGTGGCAGGAAGCGAACGATTCCGGCTACATGACCATCGAGAATCACAGCTGGGATCACAACCATCCCTCGCTGGACCGGAGCGTGCAGCGCAACAATGAGCGCGGCAGTTTTCTCAGCATCGAGACGCTGGACGAAGCCATGGCAGAAGTTGCCCAGGCCTGCGATTACATCGAGCAGCGCTGTGGGCGCAGGCCCAGCCTGTTCGCCTATCCCTGGGGTCAGGCCAATGACTATCTGGTGGAGGAGTTCTTTCCGCAGCGCGGCGCCGATCTGGGCCTGACAGCGGCTTTCGTGACCACACCCAGGGCCGATCGGCCCATCAATCGCTGGAGTATCCCGCGATGGGTTTGCGGCACAGACTGGCGCTCGCCGGAGGATTTCGCAGCCTTGCTGAGGCGTCATTGCGAGACCACGAATCCCGCATAGACGACCCTGTGGGAGCGGACTCTGTCCGCGATGCTTCTGCCCCTGTCGGGATTCCGATCGCGGATGAATCCGCTCCCACAGCGGAGCAACAAGACCTGTGGGAGCGGGCTCTGCCCGCGAATGCTTCTGCCCTGTCGGGATTCCGGTCGCGGATGAATCCGCTCCCACAGAGGCTCGCTGGTACCACAGTCCGCTCCCGCGGGAGCGGACTGTGCCTTGCTGGCAACGACCTACAGCGCGTCGCCGTCGATCTCGCCAGTGCGGATACGCACCACCTGGTCGAGGTTGTAGACGAAGATCTTGCCATCGCCGATGCGACTGGTGTTGGCCGCCTTGCGCACGGCATCGACCACGGCATCGACGCGATCATCGGTGACGGCGATCTCGATCTTCACCTTGGGCAGGAAATCGACCACGTATTCGGCGCCGCGATAGAGCTCGGTGTGGCCCTTCTGACGGCCGAAGCCCTTGACCTCGGTGACGGTGATTCCGGTCATGCCGACTTCCGACAGCGCTTCGCGCACGTCGTCGAGCTTGAACGGTTTGATGATGGCTACAACCATTTTCATGGTGAGTACTCCCGTATGACTTGTCGATAGAGTGAGCGCTTCATGCTCACAGGTTGTAGCCGCGCTCGTCGTGCAGCACAAGGTCGAGGCCTTCGGTCTCTTCGTCGGCACTGACCCGCAACGGCACGATCAGAGCGATCAACTTGAGGATCACGAAAGTCAGCACGCCGCTGTAGACGATCGTGAACAGCACGCTCTTGGTCTGCACCCACACCTGACCGGCAATGCTCATGCCTTCGGCCAGCCCGGAACCGCCCAGGCTGGCATCGGCGAACACGCCGGTCAGAATCGCACCGATGATGCCACCGACCGCATGCACACCGAAGACGTCCAGCGAATCGTCATAACCCATGGCCCGCTTCAGGCGAGTGGCAGCAAAGTAGCACAGCACGCCAGCGGCAAAACCGATCACCAGCGCACCGCCAGGTCCGCAAGTGCCCGATGCCGGGGTGATCGCGACCAGACCGGCGACTGCACCGGAAGCGATGCCGAGCACCGAGGGCTTCTTGTGCACGAACCACTCGATCAGCATCCAGCCCAGCGCAGCAGCGGCCGTTGCCACCTGCGTGACCAGCATGGCCATGCCGGCGCCTTCGTTGGCGGCCACGGCCGAGCCGGCGTTGAAACCGAACCAGCCCACCCACAGCATCGAGGCACCGATGACCGTGTAGGTGAGGTTGTGCGGCGGCATCGCCGTGGTCGGAAAGCCCTTGCGCTTGCCGAGCACCAGACAGGCCACCAGCGCCGCAATACCGGCGTTGATGTGCACCACCGTACCGCCCGCGAAATCGAGCACGCCCCAGTCCCAGAGCAGACCGCCGTCGCCCGACCAGACCATATGGGCCATCGGGAAATAGACCAAGGTCACCCACAGAATGCTGAAGATCAGCAGCGCCGAGAAGCGCATGCGCTCGGCGATGGAACCGACAATCAGGGCCACGGTGATGATGGCGAAAGTGGCCTGGAAGGTGGCGAACACACTTTCGGGAATCGCCGCCACCAGGGCGTCTCGGGCCACGCCAATGAACAGGGCCTTGTCGAAACCGCCGATGATCGAGTTCAGATTGACCGTACCGCCTTCCATGCCCGCCGTGCTGAAGGTCATCGAATAGCCGTACAGCACCCACAGCACCGTGACCAGTGCGGTGATCGCGAAACACTGCATCAACACCGACAACACATTCTTGGCGCGCACCAGGCCGCCGTAGAACAAGGCCAGCCCGGGTATGGTCATGAACAGCACCAGGGCCGTGGCGGTCAACATCCAGGCGGTATCGCCCGCGCTCAAAGTGGGCGCTTCCTGCGCCGAAGCCACGCCGGCCGCGAGTAGCGCCGGAAGTCCGTAGAGCCATCTTTTCATTTCATATCCCCTTTTCGGACAGGTTGGTTGCACTGCAACAAGGGATAGATGGCAAGAGCGGTGCCAAGGGCTAGAGCACAAACTCAGTGCACGGAACTACGGCGCAAGATCCGAGGCTTTATCGTGTTAAATCAATTCTTTATTGAATGCCGACCATCCATGAAATGCTAGCGACGACAGGATCGTCCAGCGAGCGTGCAAGTTTGCGGTGCACCATGAACGGCGGATAAACGATACCGTTCCCCATACTGGTGCACACCACCACTTCCCACGCTGGCATCGCCCGACTCGGGCGTCTGGAGAACCGTTTCCAAGGACCACCGAGATTGCCTCGTAGCCGTCGAGGGCCAGAGCGCGCCAGACACGCCCCGAGCGCGAGAGCTGCACAAGATCGGCGACGTCGGCGCGGGTTCTTCTTCCTGCACGGCAGGCTGCTAGTCTAGGGCGCAATCAAAGCGAGCCGGCGCGCCATGTCCGACACCGTCATTCGACCCGATCCGCTGCCTGAATTGATCGAGCGCGTGCGCGCGACCGATCTGCAGAGCGCTGCGCGCCTGCTGACGCCTTATTCCGACACCGAGATCGCTCAGGTGCTGGCGGCGCTGAGCACCGGTCAGGCGGTCGAGGTGCTGGAGGAATTTCCCACCGAGCGCCGCGCCACCATTGCCGCCGAGACCGCGGCCGGACCCGACTGGCTGGAGGGTCATCGCTATCCGGAAGGCAGCGTCGGTCGATTGATGGAACGTGCGCCGGCGGTGTTCTTCGAGGACACCAAGGTCGGCCAGGTGATTGCCACCTTGCGCGATGTGGTGCGCACCAAGCAGATCGTCTACGTGTTCTGCATCGATGCGCAGCGGCGTTTCACGGGCGTTGTCGCCTTTCGCGAGCTGCTCTACGCCAGTCGCACCGACACACTGGACTCGGCGATGGTGCGCTCGCCCTTCTCCTTGCGCCCGAGCACGCCCCTGCCCGAGGCCATGCGCGAGGTGGTGACCCGGCACTACCCGGTCTACCCCGTCTGCGATGAAGCCGGTCATCTGCTCGGACTGGTGCGCGGCTCGGTGCTGTTCGAACAGCAGGCTTTCGAAATTTCGGCGCAGGCCGGCTCCATGGTGGGTGTCGAGAAAGAGGAACGTCTGGGCACACCGTGGCCTCGCGCCCTGCGCTACCGCCATCCCTGGCTGCAGTTGAACCTGCTGACGGCCTTCATCGCCGGCGCCGTGGTTGGCGTGTTTCAGGGCACGATCGACCGCATCGTGCTCCTGGCGGTGTTTATCCCTGTGCTATCGGGACAATGCAGCAATACCGGCTGTCAGGCGCTGGCCGTGACCTTGCGCGGCATGACCCTGAACGAGGTCAAGCCCGGCAGCGCATTGCGCCTGATCAGCAAGGAAGCCTGGCTGGGCTTTCTCAATGGCGCCCTGGTCGGCGTGGTCGCAGGCATTGCCATGTTCGTGCTCGCCACCAGCCAGAAAGCCACGGCGCCCATCACCTTGAGCCTGATCACCTTCTTTGCGATGACCGTCAGCTGCATGGTCAGCGGCATGGCCGGCGCCGGCGTACCGCTGCTGCTCAAGCGTGTCGGCGCAGACCCGGCCACCGCCTCCAGCATCTTCCTGACCACCGCCACCGACGTCTTCAGCATGGGCGTGTTTCTGGGGCTGGCGGCGTGGTTGATCGTGTAGCTTCGCGGGGCACGGGGCACGGGGCACGGGGCCGGGACACGGGGCGCGGGGCACGGGGCACGGGAACAGGATCCGGTAGGTCACGTTGGCCGCGTAGCGGTCTACGTGACACGGAATAGCCGCAAGCCATTCACCTTGCGCCAAGCCCGGCAGGCTCTTCGCCAGACACGGCGTCCTCGTCACGCAGCCCGCCAGGCCAACGTGACCTACGAACAGCGCCTTATCTGCGACAATCGAGCGCGAGCCTTGCTAGCCCTGCCATCCATGCTCATTGATAGCCACTGCCACCTGGATGCCCCCGAATTCGATGCCGATCGCGCAGCCGTGCTGGCGCGGGCGCGTGCGGCTGGCGTGATCGCGCAGATCATTCCGGCCGTGACCGCTGCCAGCTTCGAGCCGTTGGCCGCGTTGACGTCTGCAGAAGCTGATCTGCACGCCGCCTATGGTCTGCATCCGATGTTTTTGGCCGAGCACGTCCCGGAGCATCTGGCGGCCGTGCGCGAACGGCTGGCCGATGGTGCTGCGGTGGCCGTCGGTGAATGCGGCCTCGATTTCTTTGTCGAAGGTCTGGACCCTGATCTGCAGCGCGCGTACTTCGTCGCCCAGGTCGAACTGGCCCGGGAATTCCAGTTGCCACTGGTCCTGCATGCGCGACGGTCGGTCGAGGAGGTCATCGCCACGCTGCGCCGCGTGGGCGGCGTGAGCGGCGTGGTGCACAGCTATTCGGGCAGTGAAGAGCAGGCGCGCCAACTCTGGAAAATGGGCTTCTGCCTGGGCGTCGGCGGACCCGTCACCTTCGAACGTGCCCAGCGTCTGCGGCGCCTCGTGGCCACCATGCCGATCGAGTTCCTGCTGCTGGAAACCGACGCTCCCGATCAGCCAGACCAATGGCATCGCGGCCAGCGCAACGAGCCGGCCCACCTGCCTGCCATCGCCGCCACCATCGCCCAATTGCGTGGGGTGTCGGCAGAGGAGATCGCGCAGGCCACCAGCGCCAATGCCCGGCGGGTGTTCGGGTTGGTCTGATGAGGGCACGTTGAGCGAGGGCGCGAGGGCGGTTCGCCAGGATCCGGCCCCGGGCCGAGCTGTGGGAGCGGACTTTGTCCGCGATCGAGGCCGGTGTGTGCCCGGAGCCAATCATCGCGGCTGAAGCCGCTCCCACAGGGCCCGGGTTCATGGCCTGTGTGCAGCGCCGGCACTACACAGGTGGCTCTCCATGAACCCATATCGTAAGTTTTTGATGCGTCATTGCGAGGAGCGCAGCGACGAAGCAATCCAGGGTAGCGCCGCACGCCTCTGGATTGCTTCGCTACGCTCTCCATGAACACATGTCGTAAGCCGTTGATTTTCTTACTTCACCTGTAGGAGCGCCCTTGCGGCGCGACCGCTGCTTCGGACGTGCGGCTTGCCGGTCGCGACGCGAGGTCGCTCCTACGGGCGGGTTTGTGGTTCATGGCCCTTGGGCAGTGTCGGTCCGACACAGGTGGCTCGCAATGACGCGGTTTACCCTGCGGATCTCGCCCTCCTGCCCTCCTGCCCTCGTTAGCCGCTATCCTGAGCCCAACCTCAACGATCACTCTCCTACCTCATGGCCGGAACCAGCCTGCTCACCCTGATCGACGACATCGCCGCCCTGCTGGATGACATCGCGGTGATGAGCAAGGTGGCCGCCACCAAGACCGCTGGCGTGCTCGGCGACGATCTGGCCTTGAATGCCGAGCAGGTCTCCGGCGTGTCCGCCGAGCGCGAATTGCCGGTGGTCTGGGCCGTGTTCAAGGGTTCGATGCTGAACAAGCTGATCCTGGTGCCAGCGGCGATGGCGATCAGCGCGCTGGCGCCCTGGGCCATCGTACCCTTGCTGATGCTGGGCGGCGCCTATCTGTGCTTTGAGGGCTTCGAGAAGGTCGCTCACAAGTTCCTGCACTCGCCGGATGAAGATGCAGAGCACCATCAGGAACTGGTCGCGGCCGTGGCCAATCCCAAGGTCGATCTGGTGGCCTTCGAGAAGAACAAGGTCAAGGGCGCGATCCGCACCGACTTCATTCTGTCGGCAGAGATCATCGTCATCACCCTGGGCACGGTGGCTGGCGCCAGTTTCGGCAAACAGCTCGCGGTACTCAGCCTGATCGCCCTCGCCATGACGGTCGGCGTCTATGGGCTGGTCGCGGGCATCGTCAAGCTCGACGATCTGGGGCTCTACCTGAGTCGCTTGAAGGGGGCTGTACAACGTCGGCTGGGCCTGTGGCTGCTGGCCGCAGCGCCCTACCTAATGAAGACGCTCTCGGTCGTCGGCACGGCGGCCATGTTCGTGGTGGGTGGCAGCATCCTCGTTCATGGCATCGAGCCGCTGCATCATTTCATCCAGCACGGCGGTGAACACGTTCAGCAGATGGGTGCACCGGGCTGGATCGGCGGGCTGGCGGTGATCCTCATGGAAACGCTGGTCGGTCTGATCGCGGGCGGATTGGTCCTGATGTTCCTCAATACCGGCAAGCGCCTGTTTGGCAAGAAGGATGCGGTTGGCTAGTCATTGGCGACGGCGAGTCGCTCGCAGATCCGGAGGCAGGACCGCCTTGCCTGCTCATGACTGACCCACCCGCTCGTATCAAGGGCCGCGGCGCGGCCAGCAATCCGGTCGGGCGCTTCGAGAGCACCCGCGGGGATATCGTGGACGATGGCTGGTGGCAGGAATTCCTGCCCTCGCGCCCGCAAACGCAGGTGGTGGATGAGACGGCTCGCAGCATCCTCAGCCGCAATGATTCGCCCGACATCCCCTTCGACCAGTCGATCAATGCCTATCGCGGCTGCGAACATGGCTGCGTCTATTGCTATGCGCGACCAACCCACGAGTATCTGAATCTGTCATCTGGCCTGGATTTCGAGACCCGGTTGTTTGCCAAGACCAACACCCTGGACTTGCTGCGACGTGAGCTCGGCAAGCCGGGCCACGAGGTCAGTCCGATCAACCTCGGCGCCAACACCGATCCCTACCAGCCCATCGAAAAGCGTTATCGGCTGACACGCCAGATCCTGGAACTGCTGCTGCAGACCCGGCATCCGCTGACCATCGTCACCAAGAACGCCCTGGTGCTGCGCGATCTGGATCTGCTGCGTGAACTGGCAGCGCTGCAGCTGGTACAGGTGTTCCTGTCGATCACGACGCTGGACAACGGGCTGGCCAGCCGACTGGAACCCCGCGCCAGCGCGCCGCATGCACGGCTGCGCGCCGTGCGCGAACTGGCGCAGGCCGGTGTGCCCGTCGGCGTGTTCGTGGCGCCGGTGATTCCGGCCATCACCGATCACGAACTGGAAACCATCATGGGCGCCGCCCACGAAGCCGGCGCCAGCATCATCAGCTACACCCTGGTGCGCCTGCCGCATCAGGTGGCGCCGCTGTTTCGCGAGTGGCTGGAAGTCCATTTCCCGCAACGCGCGACGCATGTCATGAGCCTGATCCAGCAGATGCGCGGCGGGCGTGACAATGACGCGCGCTTTGGCTCGCGCATGCGTGGCGAAGGTCAGTTTGCCGAGCTGTTGCGCCAGCGCTTTCGACTGGCGAAGAAGAAGCTGGGATTCATCAGCCGCGATGAGCGACCAGAGTTGCGCTGCGATCTGTTTCAACCACCGGCGCGCCCGAGGCCTACATCGCCCCAGGGCGATCTATTCGGCGGTTGAAGCACCCGCCCAGTGCGAGCGGACTCTGTCCGCGACAAAGCGATCGCGGCTGAAGCCGCTCCCGCCGTAGGAGCGACATCGTGTCGCAAGCGGACTCCTCACATCGAGCGATGCCCGGATCGCGGCTGAATCCGCACAGGTGGGTGGGTTCCTGGCGGCCTCGATGTCCTGCCCTTCCCGTCGCCCTTGAGGTTCGCCATGACGTGAATCGGTGCCGGGGCTACAATCCATGCAGGAGGTGTCCCCATGTCTGCTGCTACACCCTGGAGCACCGAGCTGGCGGAGTCGCTGATCGCAGCGGAGCAGGCATCCGCCAGGACTTTCTACGGTGAGGATGGCGATGGCGCCACCGCACTGTTGCCCATCCTGCATGCTTTCGCGCGTCGCTTTGGTTTCGTCCCTGACGAGGCATTGCCGATGATTGCGAAGCGTCTGAATATCTCCAGAGCGGAAGTGCGCGGCGCCTTGAGTTTCTATCACGACTTTGACGATTCGCCCCCGGGCCTGCACGTGCTCAAGCTTTGCCGCGCGGAAGCCTGCCAGGCCCTGGGCTGCGAGCAGACGGCTGCCCATCTGGCCGAGCAGCATCAGCTGAAACCCGACAGCACGGCGGGTGCGGTCACGCTCAAGAATGTCTATTGCCTGGGCAACTGTGCATTGGGGCCGGCGGCGCTGCTGGGCGAGGAATTGCTGGCGCGCTTTGACGCGCAGGCGGCCGATGCCTTGATGGCACGGTTGGGGAAGCCCGCATGAGGAGCGCGCGCCGGGGTTGGACACCTGCCGCCTGCCCCATTCCCCCGCTTGTGGGACGTCCCCGTCCCGTAATCCGGCAAACCGGACAACGTGACCTACGGTGCGCCTGGTTCGAGAACCGTCTTCTGCCGGCATCATCGCCATGAAGGTCTTTGTCTCCCGCGATGCCGCTGCACGCTCGGTCGGCGCCGATGGCGTCGCCACAGCCATCTCCGATCGGGCACGCTCAGCAGCGATCGACCTGACACTCGTCCGAACCGGCAGCCGCGGCATGCTCTGGCTGGAACCGCTGGTCGAGGTGGAAACCGAAAAGGGCCGCGTGGCCTACGGGCCGGTCAAACCCGAGGACGTCGAATCGCTGTTTGCCAGCGGTTTTCTCGAAGGCGGTGCGCACCCGCTGCACCACGGGTTGACCGCACAGATGCCGTGGATGGCGCGCCAGCAGCGCCTGAGCTTTGCCCGCGTTGGCGTGATCGATCCGCTGTCGCTGGATGACTATCGCGCCCACGATGGCCTGGCTGGACTTGAGCGTGCGCGCACGCTGTCGCCAGCGGAATTGCTGCAGCAGATCGTCGATTCCGGCCTGCGCGGTCGCGGTGGCGCCGGCTTTCCGGCCGGCATCAAGTGGCGCACGGTGGCCGAGGCGCCCGGGCCGGTCAAGTACATCGTCTGCAATGCCGACGAGGGCGACAGCGGCACCTTTGCTGACCGCATGCTGATCGAGGGCGATCCCTTTGCGCTGATCGAGGGCATGTTGACCGCCGGTCTGGCGGTCGGTGCCAGCCGCGGCGTGGTCTATCTGCGTTCGGAGTATCCGCAGGCCATCACCGTCCTGCGCAGCGCGCTGGCGACGGCTCGGCATCACGGCCTGCTGGGCGAGGATTTCGACATCGATCTGCGCGTGGGCGCCGGCGCCTACATCTGCGGCGAGGAGACCTCGCTGCTGGAAAGCCTGGAGGGTAGACGCGGACAGGTGCGGGCCAAGCCGCCATTGCCGGCCCATCACGGCCTGTTCGGGCGCCCGACCGTGGTCAACAATGTGCTGACACTGGCAGCGGTGCCGTGGATTCTGCAGCACGGCGCTCAGGCCTATGCCGACTTCGGCATGGGCCGCTCGCGCGGTTCGATGCCGGTGCAGCTGGCGGGCAATATCCGTCGCGGCGGGCTGTTCGAATGCGCCTTCGGGATGACCCTGCGCGAACTGGTCGAAGACATCGGCGGCGGCACGCTCAGTGGCCGCCCGCTGCGCGCGGTCCAGGTCGGCGGGCCGCTGGGCGCTTATTTCCCCGATGCGCTGCTGGACACACCGCTCGATTACGAAGCCATGGCGGCCGCCGGCGGTCTGCTCGGCCACGCCGGCATCGTGGTCTTTGATGACAGCGTCGATCTGGCGAAGCAGGCACGCTTCGCTTTCGAGTTCTGCGCCATCGAAAGCTGCGGCAAATGCACGCCCTGCCGCATCGGCTCGACCCGCGGCGCCGAGACCCTGGACAAGGTGATCAAGGGTATCGAGCCCGAACGCAACATCGAGCTGGTCCGGGAGCTGTGCACGGTCATGACCGATGCCTCGCTGTGTGCGCTGGGCGGCCTGACGCCGCTGCCGGTGCTGAGCGCACTCGAGCATTTCCGCGAAGATTTCGGCCCGAGGGTGGCGTCATGAGCGCCCGGTTGATGCGCCGAGCTTCGGTAGGCCGGGTCCTCGCGTCGAAAGAACCGGCCTTTGCGTTGAGATCAATACGCGAGGCGCCCGGCGCTCTTGCGAGCACACGGCGACGAGTCGCGGCCACCGCCGCGATCAATCCCTTGCGAACGCCTGCCTCTTTGCGCGCCAGAGCCGCGCTACGCGCTGCGGCGCCGCTCTTGAGTCCGTACAGATCAACAGCGGCCGCGCAGGCGCGCGTCCCCCCTCAGAATCGCTTCAAGCACGCCACGTCAGGCATGGCTCATGAGCTACGCCGCGCCGGCACGGCTCCCCTGCGGCGACCGCTGAACCTCCGAGGTGTCACATGACCCTGCTCAAGGAACCCGACTACGGCACGCCGCTGCGCCAGAGCGCAGAAACCGTCACGCTGAACATCGACGGCGCCACAGTGTCTGTGCCCAAAGGCACCTCGATCATGGCCGCGGCGCGCAGCCACGGCGCCGCCATTCCCAAGCTCTGCGCCACGGACATGGTCGAGGCCTTCGGCTCCTGCCGATTGTGCCTCGTGGAAATCGAAGGCCGCCGCGGCACCCCGGCCTCGTGCACCACCCCGGCCGAGGACGGCATGGTGGTGCGCACGCAGACGCCGCGCCTGGCCAAACTGCGCAAGGGCGTCATGGAGCTGTACATCTCCGATCATCCGCTGGATTGCCTGACCTGCTCGGCCAACGGCGACTGCGAGTTGCAGGACATGGCCGGCGCCGTGGGCTTGCGCGAGGTACGCTACGGCCATGACGGTGCCAAACACCGCACTGAGGCCAAGGATCAGAGCAACCCGTATTTCACTTTCGATTCGTCCAAGTGCATCGTCTGCTCGCGCTGCGTGCGCGCCTGCGCCGAAGTGCAAGGCACCTTCGCCCTGACCATAGAGGGGCGCGGTCTGGACTCGAAGGTTGCTACCGGCAGCCTGGATTTCCTGTCTTCCGAATGCGTCTCCTGCGGCGCCTGCGTGCAGGCCTGCCCGACCGCCACGCTCAACGAGAAATCGGTGATCGAACTGGGCACGCCGACCGGCCACGTTGACACCACCTGCGCCTATTGCGGCGTCGGCTGCGGTTTACGCGCCGAAACCCAGGGCAACAAGGTGGTGCGTATGGTGCCCTCCAAACAGGGCCTGGCCAACGAGGGCCATTCCTGCGTCAAGGGTCGATTCGCCTGGGGCTATGCCACCCACAAGGACCGCATCACCAAACCGATGATCCGCAAACTGATCACCGATCCCTGGCGCGAGGTGTCCTGGGACGAAGCCTTCGCGCACGCGGCCTCGGAGTTCAGGCGCTTGCAGGCCGACTACGGCCGCGACGCCATCGGCGGTATCACCTCGTCACGCTGCACCAATGAAGAGACTTTCCTGGTGCAGAAACTGGTGCGTGCCGGATTCGGCAACAACAATGTCGATACCTGCGCCCGCGTCTGCCACTCACCCACCGGCTATGGCCTGAAGAACACCTTCGGCACTTCGGCCGGTACCCAGGACTTCAAGTCGGTCGCCCAGGCCGATGTCATCCTCCTCATCGGCGCCAATCCCACCGACGCCCATCCGGTATTTGCCTCGCGCATGAAACGGCGCCTGCGAGAGGGCGCCAAGCTGATCGTGGCCGATCCGCGGCGCATTGACCTGGTACGCTCGGCGCATATCGAAGCGACACATCATCTGGCCCTGTTGCCGGGCACCAATGTCGCGCTGATCAATGCCCTCGCCCACGTGATTCTCACCGAGGGTCTGGTCAGGGAAGACTATGTGCGCGAGCGCTGTGACCTCGACGCCTTCGAATCCTGGGCGCGCTTCATCGCCGAGGAACGCAATTCTCCCGAATCGATGGCGGCCATCACAGGTGTTCCGGCCGCCGACATCCGCGCGGCGGCGCGTCTGTACGCCACTGCTGGCAATGCCGCCATCTACTATGGCCTGGGTGTCACCGAGCACAGTCAGGGCTCGACCATGGTCATGGGCATGGCCAATCTTGCCATGGCCACCGGCAACATCGGCCGCGAAGGCGTGGGCGTGAACCCACTGCGCGGCCAGAACAATGTGCAGGGCGCCTGCGACATGGGCTCCTTCCCTCACGAGTATTCGGGCTACCGCCACGTCAGTGACGACGCCACGCGCGAACTGTTCGAACATCTCTGGGGCGTGTCACTGTCGAAGGAACCGGGACTGCGCATCCCCAACATGCTCGACGAAGCAGTATCGGGTGGATTCAAGGGCATCTACATCCAGGGCGAGGACATTGCCCAGTCTGACCCGGACACGCAGCATGTCATTGCCGGTCTGGAAGCGATGGAATGCGTGGTGGTGCACGACCTCTTCCTCAACGAGACCGCCAAGTACGCGCACGTGTTCCTGCCGGGCTCGTCTTTCCTGGAGAAGGACGGCACCTTCACCAACGCCGAGCGTCGCATCAGTCGCGTGCGCAAGGTCATGGAACCGCTGGCCGGATTGGCCGACTGGGAGGTGACACTGCGCTTCGCCCAGGCGCTTGGCTACGAACTGCACTATGCGCATCCGTCCGAGATCATGGACGAGATCGCGCGGCTGACGCCGAGCTTCGCCGGCGTGTCCTACGCCAGGATCGATGAACTGGGATCGCTGCAATGGCCCTGCAACGAGGCGGCGCCGCAGGGCACGCCGGTGATGCACGTGGATCGTTTCGTGCGCGGCAAGGGCAACTTCATGCTGACCGAATTCATCCCCACCGATGAGCGCACCGGGCGGCGCTTCCCGCTGCTGCTGACCACCGGACGCATCCTTTCGCAGTACAACGTCGGCGCCCAGACCGCGCGTACGCCGAACACCGAATGGCACAACGAGGACGTGCTCGAGATCCATCCTTTCGATGCCGAGAACCGCGGCATCAACAGTGGTGATCGGGTCTCGCTGCAGAGTCGCTCCGGCCAAACCTCACTGCGCGCGGTGATCACCGAAAGGGTGCAACCGGGCGTGGTCTACACCACCTTCCACCACGCCCGCACCGGCGCCAATGTGGTCACCACCGACTATTCCGATTGGGCCACGAATTGCCCCGAGTACAAGGTCACCGCCGTGCAGGTCGCCCGCACCAGCGAGCTTTCGCCCTGGCAGCAGGACGAGTTGCAGCGCGAGCAGTTCCTGCGTCGGATCGAACGGAGTGAGTCCCATGCGGCCGGTTGAGGCCCGTTCTCAGCCTACTGTGGGAGCGGACTCCGTCCGCGAGCTCTTGGCTGCGGAAGATGGCATGACCTTTGACGATGACCGGCCCCGGATCGCGGGCGGAGCCTGCTCCCACAGCCGGAGCGGAAAAGCATCGCGGCTGAAGCCGCTCCCACAGGAGGGGCGCTGACCGGTGAAACGCGAAATACTGATCCGCATGGCCAATGAGATCGCCCGCAATCTGCGCGCCCAGGCAGGCGACGAGGCCGGCAGCGCCACGGCTGCACACCTGCGCAGCTTCTGGACACCGGGCATGCGCGCCGAGCTGATCGCACACGCCAAGGCCGGTGGCGAGGACCTGGATCCGATCGCGCTGGAGGCCGGGCTTCGGCTTGGTGGGGCGGCGGTGCCCTAGTGATTAGTGACCGGGCGCGATGCCGCTTGTGCGTCGTAACCGACCGTGGCTTTTGTGGGTCCAGACTTGCCTGGACGCTCTTCGTCAGGTGGTGCAGAAGCGTCCAGACAAGTCTGGACCTACAAGAGCACGGCGCCAGGCGCCGCCGAATTCTTGCTGTTTCGCAGCTGCTAGCGTAGGAAGCGACTATCCTCGCACGGAGAATCAGGCCACCGCTGCCTGCCACGCCAGTGCACTTCACATCAGGAGCCCCACATGAAATGGCAACGCGCCCGACAGAGCCAGAATATTGACGATCGACGCGGTGGCCGAAGTGCCGCGCGCGCCGGCGGGGTCGGCATCGGGGGGCTCGCCATTGCTTTGATTGCGGGCTGGTTTCTCGGCGTCAATCCGGCCGAGATTCTGTCGCTGCTGGGTGGCGTGCAGGGCTCCGGCACCAGCGCGCCATCGGCAAGCTCGCCGGAAGAAGAAGCCGCCCGCGCCAATGATCCGCGCCGCCAGTTCGTCGCCGCCATCCTTGGCGACACCGAGGACGTCTGGGGAGCGATATTCAGGCAGAACGGCCAGCAATATCCCAATCCCACCCTGGTGCTCTTTGAGGGCGCCGTGAATTCCGCCTGTGGCCAGGCCAGCGCTGCGGTAGGACCCTTCTATTGCCCCGGCGACCAGCAGGTCTACATCGATCTCGGCTTCTTCAAGGAGATGCAGACCCGCCTGGGCGGCGGCGGCGATTTCGCCGAGGCCTACGTCATCGCCCATGAAGTGGGCCACCATCTGCAGTCGCTGACCGGGGTGTCGCGCAAGGTCAACGACGCCCGCCGACGCGGCCAGGATGTGGAAGGCGACAACGGCCTGCTGGTGCGTCAGGAATTGCAGGCCGACTGCTATGCCGGCGTCTGGGCGCACCATGCCCAGGCTCGCCATCAGTGGCTGGAAGAAGGCGATATCGAAGAGGCGTTGAATACCGCCAGCGCCATCGGCGACGACCGATTGCAGAAGCAGTCGCGTGGTCAAGTGACGCCCGATGCCTTCACTCACGGCACCAGCGAACAGCGTGTGCGCTGGTTTACTCAAGGATTCCGCAGCGGCCAGATCCAGAGCTGCGATACCTTCGCCGTCGCCCGTCCCTGAGCGCGCCCCGCTGCCGGTTTCAGGCCCGAGCCGGCGGCAAGCTCACCAGAAAAATGTCGTAAGCGACTGATTTTACTACCGCGCAAAATGCGGGGCAGGGGGCAGGGGGCAGGGGACCCACCCCGCCGCACGATCTGATCGAGTAGCGAGTTTGGGCCCCTGCCCCCTGCCCCTCGCCCCTTGTTTGTTGCGCGACTACGCGCACCAGCCGGGGCAACCGGCACTCCCACCCAATGACCCAATCAGGCTGCCGACGTGCCGCTTGCGTCCGCTGTGCTGGCTCGTCTATCTTTCGCAAATGCGAATCGGTTGCATTCGCACATTTTCGACCGCGATTGGAGACACTCGATGAAGCTTCTGTACCCTGTTGGGGGAATTCTTGCACTGCTCGCGTCCACCGCCAGTCCAGCGGCGGAGACACCTACGCTCGAGGAAATGTGGCAGCTGGTGCAGAAGCAGCAGGCGCAGATCGAGGCCCTGCAGAGCGAGCTCAAGTCGGCTCGCGAGCAAGTCCTGCTGACCGAGCAGAATGTGCAGATGGCCGATCAGAAGATCGCGGCCAGCGAGCAACGCCTGGACCAGACCGATGCCTCGCTGCAGGATCTGGTCAGTGCGGTGCCGGAATCGCCAGCCTGGGTCGAGGACACCAGCTTCGGCGGCTACGGCGAGTTGCATTACAACGGTGGCGACACCGACAAGATCGATCTGCACCGCTTCGTCTTGTTCTTCGGACACAAGTTCAGCGACCGCATCCGCTTCAATTCCGAACTGGAAATCGAACACGCTCTGGTCGGCGACGGCAAGCCCGGCGAAGTCGAGCTGGAACAAGCCTATGTCGAGTTTGATCTGAACGACCGTCTGCGCGCCAAGGGCGGTCTGTTCCTGGTGCCGGTGGGCATGCTCAACGAGTACCACGAGCCGCCGGTCTTCTACGGCGTCGAGCGCAATCCGATCGAATCGCGGATCATCCCGACCACCTGGTGGGAGGCCGGCGGTTCACTCTCGGGCCAGTTCGCCCAGGGCCTGGACTGGGATTTCGCGGTGCATTCCGGACTCAAGGCCAGCGCGAATTCGCAATACACCGTTCGCTCGGGTCGGCAGAAAGTGGCCGAAGCCGTAGCCAAGGACGCAGCCTTCACCGCGCGCATCCGCTACAGCGCCATACCCGGACTGCAGCTCTCCGCCAGTTTCCAGCATCAGCAGGACATCACCCAGAGCGCCGACCCCACCGCAGGCTCGGCCAACCTGTTCGAGACCCATGCAGTCTGGAACACCGGCGGCTTTGGCCTGAAGGCGCTGTATGCGCGCTGGCAACTGCAGGGTAGCGGCCCGGAATCCCTCGGAGCCGACGTTCAGGAGGGTTACTACCTGGAGCCGTCCTATCGACTCTCGCCAACGCTGGGCGTCTTTGCGCGCTACAACGTCTGGGACAATCTGGCCGGCGATTCGATCGACAGCGAGTGGCGCCAGACCGATATCGGCCTGAACTACTGGCCGCACCCGGACGTGGTGTTGAAAGCCGACTACCAGTTCCAGGATGGCCCGGGCAACAACGATGGTGACGACCGCATCAATCTCGGCATCGGCTATCAGTTCTGATCGGACCTGCGAGTTGATTTTGCGGAATGCTCCGAGATTGCCGCGGCGGTGGAGGGCGTCGCGCTGCGGCGCCGCTTTGCCGGGTGCGGAAATCCAGAGCGGCCGCGCAGGCGCGCGTCCCTCCTCAGAGCCGCTTCGATCCAGCAAGAGCTGTCTCATGTAGCCCGAAGTGCGCGCAGCGCTCTCCGGGCCGTGACTCGACAAGCGCCGGGGAGCCGCTGCGCGGCACCCTCGGCCTACGCGCAACAGGCGGGTTCATGGTCCTTCGGCAGTGTCGAGACGAAACAGGTAGCTCGCAATGGCGCCGGTACAAGCTCCCTGGGCAGCGTCGAACTGAGACAGCTCGAATCAGGTAGCTTTCATGCCTGCAAACCGGAACTACCCGAGAAGTTGGCATGACTGGCCCTTTGCTGACCAGCAAGACCCATGATCTGCTCTGCCGTGGGCGCAGCGCTGGCGAAAGCAGCATTAGCTGCAGTCTGGACCTGGACCGTTCGACCACCGTGGTCGAACTGTTGCCCGAGCACTGGTGCTGGCAGGGCCAGGCCTTCCCCTATCTCAAGAAGTGCAAGGATCGAACGGTCTACCACTGGGATGGCAGCAGCTTCGAACCGATCGCGCGCTTCAACGGATCGTTGATCAAGCTCGTACCCACGCCCTGGGGGCCTCCGACCTTCGAGATCGATGGCATCAAGATGCTGCCGACCGCGCAGATTTCTCCGTGGGACGACGCCGAGAACAAGGTTGCGCTGATCCAGCCACGCGGAAAGCGCGTCCTCGACACCTGCGGCGGCCTCGGCTACTTCGCCGCCTGGTGCCAGCAGGGTCAGGCGGCCGGCGTGCAGTCCTTCGAGAAGAATCCCGACGTGATCTGGCTGCGCAGCCTCAACCCCTGGTCTCCGCGCACCGACGCCGTGCTGTCGCTGACCCAAGGCGATGTCTGCGAACACCTTGAAGCGCTGGACAGCGCCTCGTTCGACGCCGCCCTGCACGATCCACCACGTTTTGGCATCGCCGGCGAACTCTACTCGCAGCGCTTCTACGATCAGCTGGCCCGCGTACTGAAGCCCGGCGGCAAACTGTTTCACTACACCGGCAGCCCGAACAGACTCACGAGTGGCCGTGATGTGCCGAAGGAAGTTGCGCAGCGTCTGCGAAACGCCGGCTTCGTTGCGGAACTCAAGTTAGACGGCGTGCTGGCGGCAAAGGGTCCGCGAATGATCCGCGCCTAGCTCTTGAACGACAGAATCCCGTCCTGCACGGCGCGAAACACGGCTTCGGACCGCGACGTCGCAGCCAATTTCGGGTAAAGATTCCGAACGTGATGCGCTACGGTATTGGGCTTCATGCCCAGACGAGTGGCGACATCACGGTAGGACAGACCGCGGGCCAAGGCCTCAAGCACGTCGCGTTCGCGAGCGGTCAAGGCCATCAGTCGATTCACTGGAGCGGGTGCCCGCTCGGACTGCCGCAGCCGGCGCAACAGATAGCCTGCCACCGCGGGCGAGATCGGCGATTCACCTGCCGCCGCCAGGCGCAGCGTATCCAGCAAGCTCGACGGATCGGCATTCTTCAGCACGTAGCCGTCAACGCCTTCGCTGATCGCCTCAACCACGCTGGCCTCATCGCCCAGAAGGGTGAACACCACCACCACAGGTGGCTTCGCCAGCTTGCGCAACTGGGGCAACAGGTCGACTCCGCGGCCATCAGGCAATCCCAGATCCAGCATCAACACGTCAGCGCCCAGCAGCAGTTTCCGCCGGGCGCTTGCCAGATCATGCGCCATCCAGGCCAGGCGGAACTCAGATGAGGCATCAATAATGGCGCTGACCGCTTCGCAGACTGCGAGGTTGTCTTCCACCATGGCTACAGACTGAACTTCGGATAGAGCCATGGGCAAGGAGCTCGAGATCGGGAGTTAGCGCACCCACACGG